>NZ_LZHA01000024.1:0-51741 GCF_001690335.1 Gilliamella sp. Gris1-4
TTTTTTATGATTTCTTCCTGAAGCTGGGATTTTAAGCTCAGTTCGGCAAACATCTGTTTAAGCTTACGGTTTTCAGCCTCCAGCTCCTTTAAGCGTTTGATATCCGAAGTTTCCATTCCGCCGTATTTTTCCCGCCATTTATAAAAAGTTGAATTACCCATGCCATATTTACGGCAGAGTTCCTTGACAGGAATACCTGCTTCAGCTTCTTTTAAAATAGCGACGATTTGATGTTCAGTCATTTTTTTCATAATTAAATCCCCTTTTACTTTTATCATAGAGAATTTTCTACTTTTTTGCTGTACTATTTTAGGGGATAGTTACAAATTCTCGACCATTAAGTGTTGCATCTCCAACACCATAAACGCCTTCATCAGTAGTTATTTTTAATGTAACAAAATTCCGCCCCGGACTACATACAAATACTTCTGCTTTTACAATTTTCATTTAAAACCTCTTTTGTAAATTTAAGCATGATAAAAATAACGATACAAATACTACCATACAAGTAGAGTTGTATGTCTTTGTGAGATTTATCACAGAAAAAAGAGGATGTTGTTAAAAAGTTTCCGGTTACTATATGTTTCAGTATAAAAAAGAAATAAAAAGATAGCAAACTGGCAATCATATCTGTTTTTAACTGTATTAACGGTATAATGGCTCTGGGTATGACTGGAATTTGGCTGTTATAAATGCCAATGGTTTTAAAACAATACGCTATGTAATTAATAGACTCTATTTTGATATTATTAATAGATAATTATGATTCTTTTACCTTCAATATTCACAATTATTTATGTCAAGTTGGCGCAGAAGTTAAAGTTATTAAAAATGACGAAATGACAATTGAACAAATAAAAGAGCTTAGCTTTTCTAAGATTATCATTTCGCCTGGTCCAGGCTCCCCTACCGATGCTGGAATATCACTTGCAACTATTGCCGAATTTAGTCATATTTGCCCAATATTGGGAGTTTGTTTAGGGCACCAAGCGATTGCTCAATATTATGGTTATAAGATCATCAAAGCACCAACACCTATGCATGGAAAAGTCGATGAGATAACGCACGATGGTCAAGGCGTGTTTAAAGGGATCAAAAGCCCTCTTTCGGTTGTTCGTTATCATTCATTAATTGCTTGTGATAATCCTTTACCTAAAGACTCTCAATTAATTGTAACAGCTCGAAACAATCAAGGATTGATTATGGGACTACGTCACAAAAAGTTACCCATCGAGTCAGTCCAATTTCACCCTGAAGCAATTAAAACCGAATTTGGTTTACAAATGATTGATAATTTTGTCCATGAGCAATACTAAATGAAAATTCATATCGACTTTGAAGGTCAACATAAATATTTTTGCAACCCTATCGCCATTTTAAAGTCTGATGATTATTCAACAATCAAACAACAATTTGATTCAATCGAAAAATTCACACAACAAGGCTATTATGCGGTTGGATATCTCGCTTATGAAAGCGCAATGGGGTTCAATAGTGAAAATAAAACAAAACAGAATTATGATTTGCCGCTATTGATATTTGGTATTTTTGATAAATTTTCTATCATTGAGCAAAAACATGTAGAAATAAGTGATTACACTCCACCAAATTTTGATTTGATGAGCGATACATCAATTGAGGAATATAATCAAAAAATTAACTTTATTCGATCTCAAATTGAATCAGGCAATACTTATCAAACCAACTATACAATTCAATTTACTACTCCATTTAATGAAAGTGCTATTAATTATTACCACTTTCTACAAAAGAACAATCAAGCCGACTATTGCGCTTATATTGAGTTTGACGATTATTGTATTTTATCAATTTCGCCAGAATTATTTTTTAAGTTAGAAAATAAAATTATTACAACAAAACCAATGAAAGGAACAACTGCGCGCGGTTTAAATAATCACCAAGATAAACAACAATTAGAATTATTATTCTCTGAAAAAAACCAAGCTGAAAATATGATGATTGTTGATTTATTACGTAATGATTTAAGTCGGGTTGCAAAGGCAGGATCAGTTACAGTTCCTAAATTATTTTCAGCCGAAAAATATCCAACCGTTTGGCAATTGACTTCTATGATTCAAGGTGAATTGAAAGAACATGTTAATTTATATCATATTTTTCAAGCACTATTTCCTTGTGGATCAATAACTGGAGCGCCTAAAACCAGTACAATGCAAATTATTGCAGATATTGAAAACTCACCACGTGGAGTTTACTGCGGGACAATTGGATATATTGAACCATATATGAACAAAGCTATATTCAATATCCCAATTCGGACTTTAACCATACACAATCAACAAATGCATTATGGTGTTGGCGGTGGGATCACTTGGGATTCAACCTCACAAGATGAATATAATGAGATTTTAGCTAAAACAGCAATTTTAACTCGTACCACTTCTTTTCCCAAATATATCATTGAATCATTATTGTTTGAAAAAGGACAATTTTTCTTATTGGAAGAACATTTAAGCAGACTTTCTCAATCAGCTGATTATTTTGATTTTAACTATGATATCAATGCAATTAAGTTGCAACTTATTAAGTTGGCAAATGCAACTAATAAAAATATTGGAAATATCTATAAAGTCAGAATTTTACTGCAAAAAAATGGGCTATATACCATTAGCGAGAATACAATTAACTCGCCAATGCAGATCAATGAAATCGAATTTGCAAAGCAGTGCGTTCATAACCAAAACGTATATTTGTATCATAAAACGTCTAATCGGGAGCATTTTCCTAATTTAATTACAGGAAAAGAATATATTAATTTTAACCAACACAATGAAATAACTGAATTTGTTAACGGTAACCTCGCATTGCGGATTAATGATCAATGGATTACCCCTAAAAAAGAATCGGGGTTACTAGCTGGCACCATGAGACAATTTTATTTAGATCACAATCAATTGTTAGAAAAAACGATTTTAAAAGATGACCTTTTAAAAGCCGATAAAATCGCATTTATCAATAGTGTTCGTAAATGGGTAGAAATTGATGACAAGGTTTTTAGTCAGTTCAAACGATCATTAAGATCAATTACCGTTTAAATTCAAATATTCCGCCAACATTATGGCGGAATATTATTATGACATTAAAGTTTTATTGAGTTTGCAAAGTCTAGTTCTTCATCCTGCCAACCTTTAGATAGCGCATTAACTAAAGCATCATATCCATTACTTGCTAAAGGAACATAGCGTTCAAATGGTTTGCTTTCAATATTAGTTTTACTATCAGTAACAACCCACCGTCCTTTAATCACCGCATCACCAGTATAGCTTCCATGAAACCCATCAATAAATAACTTTACCGTCAATGTTGGCGTTGTAATTGATCTGCTAGAGACTAAATAATTTGGTAACATGACCGTTAAATCTTGCGTCAATCGTTCTTGCAATTGCTGAGATAGTGTTGATGCCCATAAATGATGCGTTGCTGTTTCATATTTGATATTATCAGTTTGTAATACAATACCTGGTTTATTTAAAAAACTCACCACATCTACCGACTCAATCCAAATAAAATATTTGGTAGTTTTTATTTTTTGCGATACTGAACTCTGTAAATTACTAGTTAGTTGAAAATAGCTTTTACTTGGGTTGTTAGCTGAACAACCGACTAATATTGCAAGTAATGGCATAAATATGATTGTAAGTAGCTTTTTATATATTTTGTTCATCATTTTTTACCTTTTGCTTTAGGCTCTTGATCTTTCTTCGCTGGAGCAGAAAAAATCAGTGCATTGCTCTTATCATTGAGAGTATTAAGTAATGGCGTTAATTCATCCATCATCTGTTGCACTTTTTGTAAACTTTCTTTCATTTGGTTATTTAGTTCAGAGCCAGGTTGTAATTCTTTCATTGTTTCATTTAATGATCGTAATGTCTTTTGCAGATCTTTTGGCATATTTTGCATCTCTTTACTTGCCATAATCTGATTTAATGATTTCATTAACTGTTCGCTTGAAGCTAGTGATTGATTAAACTGTGATAGTGTGTTGTTAAGTGGCAAATTATTAAAATTGTCAAGTAACTGCATAATTTTTGCCTGAATTTGCGCAATTCCTGTCGAAGTCGCCTCAATTGTATCGTAACCAAACTGCTTCGCTAGTTGTGGATCATACTTATTTTTTAACTCAGGATAAAAATCAAGATCTATATATAGCGCACCAGTGAACATATTTGAAGTTTTTAATGACGCTCTTAACCCATTTTTTTGTTCTTTCATTATCAAAGCGGCAATATCGATTTTCTCATCAACCAGTTCCGATAAACGATCAGGCTCTATCCTAATTAATATCGGCACTCTTTTATTTAAAATTGATGTTTTATCTAACATTTCAGCGGTATAAAATGGTACTTTAGATACTGTTCCTAATCTAATACCATGATATTCAACTGGTACTCCCTCTGTTAACCCTGATATAGAGTCTGAAAGCATAATAAGGAATTCTTTATATTCAGTATACTGTGAATCTTGGATAGATTTTTTATCTTCATATAATGTATAAACTGCATTTTGCTCTGCAGGTGCACCTAATTTGGAGCCTTCAGGTAAATCAAAACTAATTCCTCCAGACATTAATACATCCAGAGAAGGAACATCTAGGCTTGCCCCTCGAGATGAAAGCGTTAAATTGATACCACCTTCTTTCCAAAATCGTACATTTTGTGTTACTAACACATCATAAGGCTTAGTAATAAAAATTTGATATTTCATCTTACGCGATTCAACATCAAATTCCGAAGTTTCCACATTACCTACACGATAACCATGAAACATAATAGATGCACCTCGAGGAATCACACCATTTTGCTCGCTTTCTAAATTTAGTCGAATGCCTTTGATACTAGGATCAGACAACGGAGGCGCATCAGAAAGCACAAAAGGTTTATTTTGAAAACTGTGAGTATCGTTCCCTGCGGCTAATTCTATATAGACACCCGATAAAATAGTACCTAATCCCGTTACTCCATCACGACCAATTTCTGGCTTAACAACCCAAAAAATCGAATCATTTTTCAGTAACGGCGCCATATCATTATAAATACGGCCTTTTATAACCACTTGCTGGTAGTCATCAGATAAAGTCACTTCATCGACTATACCCACATCAACACTGCGATTTTTAATTACCGTTTTGCCAGCAACAATGCCACTTGCGTCTTTTGCAAGTAATGTGAACGAGGTACCTCTATCAGCATAATGAGAGTAGATTATCCATAGACCAACAATTGCAGTGACAATGGGAATAATCCATATTGCTGAAATAGCTCTAATTTTAATTATTTTTGCCAATTTACTTGATGTTGCCATATTGTTCCTATTAATCTATTTTCTATTTTGCGGACGATCCCAAATTAAACGAGGATCAAATTTTTGTGATGCAATCATTGTGATAATAACGACAGTTGCAAAGAATGTAACGCCAATATCAGGATAAACCCCCATCATTTGCTGATTTCTCACTAACGAACAAACAACAGAAACAACAAATATATCTATCATTGACCATTTACCAATGAACTCAACTGCAGTATATAATTTTTTCATTTTTAAACAATTATTCTTATTTTTTCGTTTTACTGCTAATGCAAAATAACAAAGCCAACTTAGTGAAATAATTTTTAAAATTGGTATAACAACGCTAGCGAGAAAAATAACAAGAGCAACAGGTACATCACCTGCTTGCCACATATAAATAACTCCATCCATAATATTTGAAGTTGATGCAGCCCCCAAAACAACAGTTATCATAATTCCAAATAAATTAGCTGGAATGTAAAGAATTAACGAAGTAATCAACAAAGCTATAGTCCATTGTATTTTATCACGATCCCTAATTTTACTTTTTTGTTTACATCGAGGACATTTTTTATAATGTATGGGTAATATAGCCTGACAACAATTACATAATTTTAGATTTTGGCTAATTCCTGTTTTTCCAACTTTCAATGAATTAACAGCAAAGTTATTACGATGAATTTCGTTCCAAATTACTTCAGGCGAGAAAATAACTAAAGATTTTATATAAAAAAAGACAAATAGACAAAATGCCCAAAACGTACCAGTAACCCCAATACTTCCATAACTCATTAATTTAACAAAGCTAACCAAAACACCTGTAAGAAAGATTTCCGGCATACACCAATGTTGAAATTTTTCATAAACAATAAGTAGATCGCGTCTGCGATATTTTGTTAATTGAATTCTGGAGCAAAGCAGGACGATAATTAATAAATTAAATATAGGGAAAAGTAAAACAAATAAAATAAAAAGTGCTGAAACATAGCTATATTTATCAAAATAAAGGGTCTTAGGAATATCTAATACGCTAACGCCAATGTAATTTCCTACAATTCGGATATCAATAAAGACAAAGCCACAGGCGACAATAATCATAATTAATGAACAAGCTGCATACATAGCAGCTCTAAACTTCATATTGCTACCATTTTTAGCTAATGTAGTATTACAGCGCGGGCAAACAGCTTTATGCCCTACTGTTATATCAGCTAATTCTATGACCAAATCACAGTGTGAGCATAAAACATAATGTTGTTTATCAATGGCCATTATTTTCCTTTATTTCGAAATATTTTTGAATCTGTATAAATATTTTAGATTAACATTACATTTAAATGTAAAACTAATGCATTATTATTAAATAATCTTTTGAAGAACAAATATTTTAATGAATAAAATGTTGGCTATATTAGCTTCAAAACTAATCATATCAAATGACATTTTTTTATGAAAGTATTACTAAATTAAATTAGTGGGTTTTGATTATTATCAAATATAATCTTTATAAAATGCGTTATTCGTTTCATTATACTAAAATAATCATTATTAACCTAGATTTGATAAAAATTCACAGTTATAAAATTAACAAAATAATTCAATAAATTTAATCTTGAATATCGATATTTCATCATCATTTGTTAGTTTCAATTATTACATAAAATAAATTATCCATAAAAATTGTGACTTAATTTCCATAATTAATAAAATAATTGTTGAGTATAAAAAAAACTTGATACTGTATAACAATACAGTGTAATATTACCAATCCTAACTCATTGGAATTTTATAATATGAACGAAAACAAACAACGCGCACTTTCTGCTGCATTAAGTCAAATCGAAAAACAATTTGGTAAAGGTTCAATTATGCGTTTAGGGGATACCCAAACGTTAGATGTAGATGCTGTATCTACAGGTTCTTTAGGACTTGATATTGCACTAGGTATTGGCGGTTTACCAATGGGTCGAATTGTTGAAATATTTGGACCAGAATCATCTGGTAAAACAACGCTTACCTTATCAGTCATAGCACAAGCTCAAAAAGAAGGTAAAACTTGTGCATTTATTGATGCTGAACATGCACTCGATCCAATTTATGCGGCTAAATTAGGCGTTCAAGTTGATGATTTATTAGTTTCTCAACCTGATACAGGAGAGCAAGCTCTTGAAATTTGTGACGCTTTGGTTCGTTCTGGTGCTGTTGATGTTATTATTGTCGACTCAGTCGCAGCATTAACTCCAAAAGCTGAAATTGAAGGTGAAATGGGCGATTCTCATATGGGATTACAAGCTCGCTTAATGTCACAAGCATTACGTAAGCTAACTGCGAATATCAAAAATGCAAATTGTTTAGTTGTATTTATTAACCAAATTCGTATGAAAATTGGTGTTATGTTTGGTAGCCCAGAAACAACAACTGGTGGTAATGCACTAAAATTCTATGCTTCTGTTCGCCTTGATATTCGTCGCACAGGTTCTGTAAAAGAAGGCGAAGATATTATTGGTAGTGATACTCGCGTTAAAGTGGTTAAAAATAAAGTTGCAGCACCTTTTAGACAAGCAGAATTCCAGATTCTTTATGGTTGTGGTATTTCTAAAGAAGGCGAATTGATTGACTTAGGAGTTAAACATAAGTTAGTCGATAAAGCTGGTGCATGGTATAGCTACAATGGCGAAAAAGTTGGACAAGGTAAAGCTAACTCAATTAAGTTTTTACAAGAACATCCTGAAATCGCAAAAGAGCTCGAAACAAAACTACGTGATTTATTACTAAATAGCCCTGCAGATTTTACAGCACCTGAAGACGATACTTCATTAGAGAATGACAGCATTGAATAATGAAAAAAAACTCAATAAATCAATCCTAAATAAAGCTGTGCAATTACTTGCACAGCGCGATCACTCTTCGTATGAACTAAGCCAAAAAATGATATTCTTTTTTGCAAAAAAGCTACAAAGTACAGAAGATGAATATCATGACCAATTGAGTACCCTAAAAGCTGAAATACAAGATGTGGTTGAACATTGTATTAATCAAAATTGGATAAATGACGCCCACTATATTGAAAAATATATTGTTATGCGTGCCAATAAAGGTTACGGAAAATATAAAATTGCAATGGAACTTAAACAACGGGGTTTATCTGTTGACTTAAGTCGTCAGTTATTGCAAGCCTCTAATATCAACTGGGGAAACCTTGCATATAAACAATTATTAAAAAAGTCAAAACAAATCAAAGCAAAAAATAACAATGAAAAACAAAAAGTTATTCAATTTCTAATAGCTAGAGGCTATACACAAAATGATATTAAAACTGCTTACGATTTGTTGACTTAAATAATTATAATATCTAGAATACAAAATATATAATTTAAAGCCTATTACAAATAAAGCTCATTAATTCTTTTTTTATTTTATCCCTATTTACTTGTAATAAATATTAGTTAGCTCCACTCCAATTTAGGAAGATTTACTTTTCAACTTTAGTTGTAACGGGTATATTACTATGTTTAAAAATCTATCGTTTTATATGGAAGCATAAATGAAAAGTACTGCAGAAATTCGTCAAAGTTTTCTTGACTTTTTCCGTGGCAAAGGACATGAAGTTGTCGCAAGTAGTTCCCTTGTTCCACACAATGATCCAACACTATTATTTACCAATGCCGGAATGAATCAATTTAAAGATGTATTCCTTGGTGTTGATAAGCGTTCTTACACTAGAGCAACAACATCGCAACGTTGCGTCCGTGCTGGTGGTAAACATAATGATTTAGATAATGTTGGTTATACTGCTCGGCATCATACATTTTTTGAAATGTTAGGAAACTTTAGTTTCGGTGATTACTTTAAACATGATGCAATACATTTTGCATGGGAATTATTGACCAGTAAAGAGTGGTTTAACCTACCTAAAGAAAAGTTAACCGTTACCGTTTATGAGACAGATGACGAAGCGTATGCAATATGGGAAAAAGAAATCGGTATCCCTAAAGAACGCATAATTCGTATCGGTGATAATAAAGGTGCTCCGTATGCCTCAGATAACTTCTGGCAGATGGGTGATACCGGCCCTTGTGGTCCTTGTACCGAAATTTTCTATGATCATGGTGATCATATTTGGGGAGGACCTCCTGGTAGCGCAGAGGAAGATGGTGACAGATTTATAGAAATTTGGAATATTGTCTTTATGCAATTTAATCGCCACCTTGATGGAACAATGGAACCATTACCTAAACCATCAGTCGATACAGGAATGGGACTAGAACGTATTGCTGCTGTTTTGCAACATGTCAATTCTAATTATGAAATAGATCTATTTAAGGAATTGATTAAAGATGCAGCTGATATTATTCAAACCAAAGATCTAGAAAATAAATCACTACGAGTTATTGCTGATCATATACGCTCTTGTGCTTTCCTAATTTCAGATGGCGTATTACCTTCAAACGAAGGGCGAGGCTATGTACTACGCCGCATTATTCGACGCGCAGTACGTCATGGGCACATGCTAGGAGCAAAAGATATTTTCTTTTATAAACTAGTTAAACCATTAATTGATGTGATGGGAAGCGCAGCGGTTGAATTAGAAAATAATCGAAAACTAGTCGAAGATGCACTTAAAATTGAAGAAGAGCAATTTTTAAAGACTCTTGAACGAGGGTTATCTTTATTAGATCAGGAGTTAGCAAAAATAACAGGTAAAGTTTTACCTGGGGATATTGCATTTAAACTATATGATACTTATGGTTTTCCATTAGATCTAACGGCTGATGTATGTCGTGAAAAAAACATTATTATCGATGAAGATGGCTTTAACCAATGCATGGAAGAGCAACGAAAACGAGCCCGCGAATCAAGCTCATTTAATGTTGATTATAGTAATGTTATCAAACTTGATGATAAAACTGAATTTTTAGGTTACCAAACAACAGAATCATCAGGAAAAGTTATTGCTATATTTAAAAACGGCCAAAAAGTCGAAAATATTAACGCTGGCGATGAAGCTATTGTCATTCTAGACAAAACACCATTTTATGGAGAGTCTGGTGGCCAAATAGGTGATAAAGGCTTACTAACTGCGGCTAACCTTGAATTTAGTGTTTATGATAGCCAAAAATATGGTAAAAGTATTGGTCATCTAGGCCAAATCATAAAAGGTTCTTTAAAAGTTGGTGATAATATCACTGCTGCTATTGATGTTGAATTACGTGAACGTATCCGACGTAATCATTCAGCTACGCATCTATTACAAGCTGCTTTACAACGTATTTTAGGTAACCATGTTCATCAAAAAGGGTCTTTAGTTAATGATAGCTATCTGCGTTTTGACTTTTCACATAATCAAGCCATTACGCCAGAACAAATTATTGAAATAGAGAACTTAGTAAATCAACAGATTCGTCGTAATTTACCAGTAGATATTGAGCTAATGCCAATTGATAAGGCCAAAGATAAAGGCGCTATGGCTTTATTTGGTGAAAAATATGAAGATATCGTTAGAGTTCTGACAATGGGCGATTTCTCAATTGAACTTTGTGGAGGTACTCACGTAGATAGAACTGGTGATATAGGGTTATTTAAAATAATATCAGAATCAAGCATTGCCTCTGGTGTGCGCCGTATTGAGGCAACCTCAGGGCAAAATGCAATGGATTTGATACATAATGAATCCAATTTACTAACTCAAATTGGACAACTAGCTAAAAGTGATAAATCTGTAGTTTTGGCACGCATTGAGCAATTAATCGATCAAACTAAACAGCTTGAAAGAACAATTGAACAACTAAAAGCACAGAAAGCCAGCCAAGAAAGTGCACAATTACTTAATCAATGTGAAAAAATCAATGATAAACATTTACTAATTGCTAAACTTGATAATGTTGAAGCAAAATTATTACGAACTATGATTGATGATCTAAAAAATCAATTAAAGACAGGTGTAATAATTTTAGCCGCCGTCAATGATGATAAAATCAATTTAGCTGCAGGTGTAACCAATGACTTAGTCAATATAGTTAAGGCAGGAGATTTGGTTTCCCAATTAGCATTAAAAGTGGGCGGTAAAGGGGGTGGGCGACCTGATTTCGCTCAAGCAGGTGGAATGGATCTCTCGGCATTACCAGAAGCGTTATCTTCTGTGAAAAAGGAAATCAGTAATAAATTACAAGCAAATTAGCCAGATAGACTCAAAATATTTGTTAATTGAATATTAGAGTTTTTCTGTAAAATCCCGTCTTATTGATGGGGGCTGATAAAGCTATATATTAAAATTGTTTGGATATATACTTAACTGATATTAGGAGATCTAATGTTAATTTTAACTAGGAGAGTAGGTGAAACACTAATAATTGGTGATGATGTAGTTATTACCATCTTGGGCGTGAAGGGAAATCAAGTCAGAGTAGGTATTAATGCACCTAAAGAAGTTTCTATTCATAGGGAAGAAATATATAACAAAATTCATCAACCACAAGAAGCAAATGATGAAATACCTAAGTCCATAGGGTAATATTGGGCAGGAAATAAACAACTAGCACGCGTAAGCAAAAAAATGTTTGACTTATTTTTTGTAAAACGTAATATGTGCGCCACACATTATGATTTTGTTATTCAAGCAAAGTCATAATGTCTTGGTGAGATGGCCGAGAGGCTGAAGGCGCTCCCCTGCTAAGGGAGTATGCGGTCAAAAGCTGCATCGAGGGTTCGAATCCCTCTCTCACCGCCATTAAATAAATTAAAATATGCATCCGTAGCTCAGCTGGATAGAGTACCCGGCTACGAACCGGGCGGTCAGGGGTTCGAATCCCTTCGGATGCACCATTTTAAATAAATTCAAAACGCATCCGTAGCTCAGCTGGATAGAGTACCCGGCTACGAACCGGGCGGTCAGGGGTTCGAATCCCTTCGGATGCACCACTTTTTTAACGAACTTACACGCATCCGTAGCTCAGCTGGATAGAGCACTCGGCTTCGAACCGAGCGGTCAGGGGTTCGAATCCCTTCGGGTGCACCATTTACCACTTGCGAACACTTTATCAGTTATAGCAATAATTAAAAAATAAAAACTTATCTTATTATATCCAGAATCAAAAACAGTTAAGAACTACTCATCACACCACTTTGTACGTTTATTTGTATATTTTGGGAATTTTAATAGCACATAGTTAAAACTAATGTAGAAAATTACGCTGCTTGCTTTCGTGTTTTATATTCAATAGGCGCCACGTTATTTAATGTCTCATAAAGTCTTTCAGTATTATAAATGGAGAGCTAATTTTCAGTTATTCTTTTTGTTTACTATTGGTTGTTAAAAAGATATAAATCTAACACTCTGTTTTAGTAAGTACGATTAGATTGTTAAATATAACCAATTAGATATGCATTATCAGACTCAATATAATCAATAGTAATACCATATGATTTTTCACAATAGATAAATACTTTTTCTAATTCTAATCCATTATCTACCCGTATTTTGAGTGGATAACCATGATATTGGGTCTGTTTATTCAGATAAAGGATTAAATCCTACCAGTCTGCAATATCAATGCCTAATGCTTCTCATTTAAAGTTATCGATGACATTAAACGTTATAAAAAGACGTTAACGAAACTCATAAAATCCATTGACCAACATTCACCACTTTTCTGGTGTTCGAAATGAAGTATGCTTCTATGTTTTATTCTGAGTAAACCTTAACTCACAATATACCCGATATACACGTTTATGTTCCATTTATAACCGAGCTATCGATTTAGAAAATCGTTACAATCAGATACTGAAATATTAAAAATTCGATTAATCTTTTCCATAATTCTTTATATTCAATTTAATTTTTCTGATAGAAATCGACGATATCATCTACTACATTTTTACCGAAACATAACTTATCCCTTTCTTATTCTTTAAATCAATTTTGATTGGTAGTATATTATGATCGGTTTTACAGATCGATTAAATCATGCACGATAGTCAAAACCTATATTAATTAGTATTACTGATCGTTGAAATCTTTCAAATATTTTTAAAAAGTAATAAGTTATAGTAAATTTAAATAATGAAAGGAGTGTAAATAATGTGCAAAAATATAAAGCAAAAAATTCTAAGAATTAAAGAATTAAAATCAAAAACAGAGCTACTCACAAAAAAAGAAATATTTGAACTAAATAGCTTAATAAAAGAACTTAAAGAATTGTTAAGGGTGAAATTACAAGAACAACAAGATATTGACTTTATTATTGATATTTATTAGTTTTTTTAGGAAACCTACTTACATCAACATCAACCAAAAAAACTAAAATACAATAAAACGAATAAAAAGGGGAACTAAAAGCTCCCCCCTTTATCATAACTATCCCCTAAAAAGTAGAAAATTGTCTATGACAAAAGTAAAAGAGAATTTGAATATGAAAAAGGTGATAAGCACTAAATCGTACCGATATTAAAAAAGTTAAAGCACATTTTTCAATTAAAGCGCTTTGCCTCAAATAAGATATGGGATATTCAACTTTTTATAAATGGAGGAAAAATACGATGGTCTAGAAATTTGGGATATCAGATGTTTAAAAGAGTTAGAAGCGAAAAATCTCAAGCCTAAACGGATGTTTGCAAAATTACAGCATCAAGAATCAATCAGCACAAAAACGTGGACAAAATAGCTACAGCCTATTCAATCTATTTCAATTACCATGAGCTGTGCTATTGTAAGATTAATCCACAGCGTTTACTATTATCATCCTAAATAATCAAATGATCTGATGATTATATCGATATTAAGTAATTCGAAATTATATTATAACAACATCTTTATGCTTTTTATTTTCTTTTTATTCAAAGATAAACAGCCCTCTAGCCGATATTATGAAAAATATTTATTTGTATATGATTAATATATCAAAAAACAGCTTATCGTCTATCTATTTGAATAAATAATATTTTACTAGTTCCCTAAAGTTCTTCTGGTCGCCATTTCGGTTGAATCCCAATATAATTCTAGTATACTAAGCTAACAAATTTTAATATCGGTAAATTAATCTACTTTTTAATTTATATGTTCTGTTTTCTATAATAGAATAACGATAAAGTAGAAAGATATTCCCTAGTTAATAATGGACACTATTTATGTTGGACCCAAATTTACTCCGAAATGAATTGGATCTTGTCGCTAATAAATTAGCACGTCGAGGATTTAAATTAGATATTGATACGATTCGTCACTTAGAAGAAAAACGCAAAGTATTACAAGTTGAAACCGAGAACTTACAAGCCGAACGTAATGCTCGTTCAAAAGCAATTGGTGAAGCAAAAGCACGAGGCGAAGATATTACAGCTGTCCGTGAAGAAGTCAATAAACTTGGTGAAAAACTCAATAGCGCTAAAGCAGAGCTTGATATCCTACTAAGCAAAATTAAAGATATCGCTTCCACTATCCCAAATATTCCTGATGACTCTGTTCCTGATGGAAAAGATGAAAATGATAATGTTGAAATTTCACGCTTTGGCACACCAAGAAAATTTGATTTCCCAATTCAAGATCATGTTGCATTAGGAGAACGCTTTGGTGATCTTGACTTTGCAGCAGGGGTAAAACTCACAGGTGCACGTTTTGTGGTTATGAAATCACAAATCGCACGCTTACATCGTGCTATTACTCAATTCATGTTAGATTTACATACAGAACAGCACGGTTATACCGAAATTTATGTTCCGTATTTAGTCAATCAAGCAACACTTTTTGGAACAGGGCAATTGCCAAAGTTTGCAGGTGACTTATTTCATACTAAACCGCTTGATGAAGAAGCTGAAAGCAGTAATTATGCGTTAATTCCAACTGCCGAAGTGCCTGTCACTAATCTTGTGCGCGATGAAATCCTTGATGAAAGTGTATTACCTTTAAAAATGACAGCACACACCCCTTGCTTTCGCTCTGAAGCAGGATCTTACGGTAAAGATACTCGCGGCTTAATTCGTATGCATCAATTTGATAAAGTAGAATTAGTTCAAATTGTTAAACCTGAAGAATCTATGAAAGCATTAGAAGAGTTAACTGCTCACGCAGAAAAAGTATTACAATTACTTGAATTACCATATCGAAAAATTGTGTTATGTACTGGAGATATGGGCTTTGGCTCTTGTAAAACCTATGATCTTGAAGTATGGGTACCAGCTCAAAATACATACCGAGAAATTTCTTCTTGCTCAAATATGTGGGATTTCCAAGCTCGCCGAATGCAAGCTCGTTATCGTAATAAAGCTGATAACAAAACATATTTAGTACATACACTAAATGGTTCTGGTCTAGCTGTTGGACGTACACTTGTTGCTATTATGGAAAACTATCAACAAGCAGATGGTTCAATTAAAGTTCCATCCGTTTTAGTACCTTATATGAATGGTGTTGAGTTTATTAAATAACTCCCCCTTCTCTTGCAGAGAATAGCGCTATTTATTAGCGCTATTTATTAGCGCTATTTTTTTATTAATAAAGGTGAAAAAATGATAAAAGGTGTAGCGCTTTCAATACTGGCATCATGTCTCTTTGGGTTACTTTATTACTACCCTGTTTTGTTACATTCCTTATCTGTTGTTGATATTTTTTGTTGGCGATTACTAACTTCATTTCCTGCAATAGTTATATTAATCATTGCGGGAAAACAGTGGTCAGTTATAACTGCACTTTTTAGACGAATAAAGCAACAACCACTTTTTTTATTAGGGTTATTATTTTCTTCTGTTTTGCTCACAATACAGATGATGATTTTTATTTGGGCACCACTTAACGGACATGGATTATCGGCATCGCTAGGTTATTTTTTATTGCCACTAGCAATGGTGATTTCTGGGCAAATCTTTTATAAAGAAAAACTCAGCTTTTTGCAAAAAATAGCTGTTGCACTTGCAGTATTAGGCGTGGCTATTGAAATTTACATCACTGGTGCTTTCTCATGGGAAACCGCTGTTATTGCTTTGGGGTATCCAATCTACTTTATGACAAGGCGCAAATTGCGAATAGATGGCATTGTAGGTACGTTTTCTGACTTTTTCTTTATCTTCATAGGGTGTCTTATATATTGTGCCTTAAATTATCGTTTAGACAAAATAATTAGTGATCTTTCTCATTTCCCGATTTACATACCAACCTTGGGGATCATCACGGCTATTGCTTTTGCTATCTATTTTGTTGCAAGTCGCTTACTGCCCATGGGATTATTTGGTTTATTAGGATATGTAGAGCCGGTACTACTAACAGTTATTTCTATATTGTTTTTGCATGAAAAAGTATCATCAGAACATATTGTGTCATATGGATTTATTTGGTTATCTGTTTGCATTCTAGCTTTTGAAGGTGGGATTTTTGTTATACGTGCAATAAAACGAAAAAGATTACAATAGATACTAAAGAGGCACAATTGAATGCGCCTCTTATCAAACAATCTATCTACTATTTACTAAATGTAACATAATGACCATAGCTTTCTAAAATACCTTGGATCCTATCAAGGGTTTCTCTTGGTGGAGCCTCAACGCCTTCCAACTTATATTTATCTCCAATCGTATCCCATTTATAAGCACCTAGTTTATGATAAGCAAGTAATTCTACACGCTCAATATTATCCATCCCCTCAATAAATTTACCAAGCAGATGTGCTGAATTATCATCATCAGTCCACCCAGGAACAACAACATAACGTATCCAAGTTCGCTTATTAATTTTTTGCAAATATTTAGCAAATTCAAGAACTCGTTTATTTGGCACTCCAACTAATTTTTGATGAATTTCATCATTAACTTGCTTTAAATCAAGCATGACCAAATCTGTTACCTCTAAAAGTTCATCAACAACATGGTCGAGCTGCCTTGCATAACCATTAGTATCCAAACAAGTACTAATGCCTTCTTGATGACAAGCTCTAAACCATTGAGTAACAAACTCAGCTTGTAACGTAGCCTCACCGCCCGAAGCTGTCACACCACCACCATTAGGCATAATAAAACTTTTGTAAGAAACAATTTCTTTCATAAGCTCATCAACGGTGACCTCTCGACCAGTTTTTAAATCCCATGTATCACGATTATGGCAATACAAGCAACGCATTAGGCAACCTTGAAAAAAAACAATAAAACGAATCCCTGGACCATCAACAGTACCAAAGGATTCAAAAGAGTGGATACGGCCTTTAATAGGCGACTTAGTTGTCATAATAATATTTTGTTGTTCCATAGATAATCTCGAATCATTGCTCATATGACTTTTTAATAATTTTAACTCCACTATCGTCAAACTTAAACCAATAGTATTAATCGCCATGAATTATATTTCGATTAATTATACTGGATAAATATCAACAATATTAAATTATTATCATCGGATTAATATTTAATTTAAAGATGGCAAAAATAATATTTGCACTGATAAAAAAATAGCGCCTTTAAAGACGCTATTTCGATTAAGTTAACAATTAACTAAATTACATTTTTTGTGTAAATGTACGGTTAATTACGTCATTTTGTTGTTCTTTAGTTAATGAGTTGAAACGCACTGCATATCCTGAAACACGAATAGTTAATTGTGGATATTTTTCAGGATGTTCCATCGCATCTAATAATGTATCACGATTTAATACATTAACATTTAGATGTTGACCACCTTCTACTGTAGCTTCATGATGGAAATAACCATCCATTAAACCAGCTAAGTTGCGTTTACGCACATCATCATCTTTACCTAAAGCATTTGGAACGATAGAGAAAGTATAAGAAATACCATCTTTAGCATAAGCAAATGGAAGTTTAGCAACAGATGTTAATGAAGCTACCGCACCTTTTTGGTCACGACCGTGCATTGGGTTAGCACCTGGTCCAAATGGCGCACCAGCACGACGTCCGTCTGGAGTATTACCTGTTTTCTTACCATAAACAACGTTTGATGTAATGGTTAATACAGATTGTGTAGGTGTTGCATTACGATAAGTTTTAAGTTTTTGAATTTTCTTCATAAAACGTTCAACTAAATCAACAGCAATATCATCAACTCGTGGATCATTATTACCAAATTGTGGGTATTCACCTTCAATTTCAAAGTCAGTAGCTAAACCATCTTCATCACGAATTGCTTTTACTTTTGCATACTTAATCGCAGAAAGAGAGTCAGCTGCAACTGAAAGACCAGCAATACCACATGCCATAGTACGAATAACATCACGATCATGAAGCGCCATTAATGATGCTTCATAGCTGTATTTATCGTGCATATAGTGAATTGCATTTAATGCTGTTACGTATTGTTTTGCTAACCAATCCATAAAGTGGTCTAAACGAGCAAACACTGTATCAAAATCTAAATATTCATCAGTGATTGGAGTCTCTTTAGGGCCAACTTGCATTTTTAATTTTTCATCCACACCGCCGTTGATTGCGTATAGTAGAGTTTTAGCAAGGTTTGCACGTGCACCAAAGAATTGCATTTGTTTACCAACAATCATTGGGCTTACACAACATGCAATAGCATAGTCATCATTATTAAAGTCAGGACGCATTAAATCATCATTTTCATATTGTAATGATGATGTATCGATAGATACTTTTGATGCGAACTCTTTAAATCCACTTGGTAATTTTTCAGACCAAAGGATTGTCATGTTAGGTTCTGGTGATGGACCCATTGTATATAAAGTATTTAAGAAACGGAAAGAAGTCTTAGTAACTAATGTACGACCGTCAACACCCATACCAGCGATAGATTCAGTTGCCCAAATTGGGTCACCAGAGAATAATTCATCATATTCTGGTGTACGCAAGAAACGAACCATACGTAACTTCATAACAAAATGGTCAACAATTTCTTGAGCGTCTTTTTCTGTAATTAAACCAGCTTCAAGATCGCGTTGGAAGTAAATATCAAAGAAAGTCGAAGTACGACCTAATGACATTGCAGCACCATTTTGTGATTTAACCGCAGCTAAATAACCAAAGTATGTCCATTGAACCGCTTCTTGTGCAGTTTTTGCTGGAGCAGAAATATCGAAGCCGTATTTAGCTGCCATTTCTTTAATTTGGCCAAGTGCACGATGCTGTTCAGCGATTTCTTCACGACGTTGCATAATCATTGGAAGATCAACACCGTTTTCAAAATCAGCTTGAAGTGAATTGAATTGTGCAAATTTATCTTGCATTAAGTAGTCGATACCATAAAGAGCGATACGACGGTAGTCACCAATAATGCGACCACGACCATAAGCATCAGGAAGACCAGTAATAACACCTGATTTACGACAACGAAGAATATCTGGAGTATAAATATCGAAAACACCTTGGTTATGAGTTTTACGATATTCAGTAAAGATTTTTTTGACTAAAGGATCAAGCGTTCTGTTATAAGCTTTACAAGAATTCTCGATCATTTTGATACCACCAAACGGAATAATTGCACGTTTTAATGGTTTTTCAGTTTGTAAGCCAACAATTTTTTCTAAATCTTTTTCAATATAACCTGCATCATGAGCAGTAATTGTCGAAATAACACTTGTATCAAAATCCACAGGGGCATGGGTAGCATTTTCAATTTTAATGCCTTCCATTACTTTATCCCATAACTTAGTTGTAGCTTCAGTTGCGCCAGCTAAGAAAGACTCATCGCCTTCATATGGCGTGTAGTTTTTTTGAATAAAATCGCGGACATTAACATTATTTTGCCAATCACCATCTTTAAATCCTTTCCAAGCTGCTGCTTGTACTTCGTTTAAATTACTCATAATTTTCACCTCAGGTTTACAAAAATAACTATTTACCCTATTACATATGAGGGTAAATATTATAAAATCAATGTGGCTTACGTAAATATAAAGCCCAATAAGGTAGTGCTACAGCTAAACCACCTAAAATATTCCCAATTGTAACTGGAATTAAATTTTTAAATACAAAATGCGATATAGTTAACTCTTTAAATGCATCTGCCGACACACCAGCTGCTTGCCAAAACTCAGGGGACGCAAAGTTCTTAATCACAATACCCATAGGAATCATAAACATATTTGCAATACTATGCTCAAAACCGCTGGCAACAAACATCGCAACAGGTAAAACCATAATTAGCATTTTATCAAGTAAACTACGACCAGCGTAACTCAACCAGGCGGCCAAACAGACCATTAGATTAGCTAAAAAGCCAAGACATACTGCCTCAATAAATGTGTGATGTAATTTATGATCAGCGGTTTGTAAAATATTTAGTCCCCACAAACCATTGGCTACCATATACTGGCCCGAAAACCAAATAACTGTAACAAACAGTATAGCACCAATAAAGTTACCAACATAGACCAAAATCCAATTACGAATCATTTTAGTCCAACCAATTTTATGGGTCATTTTAGGTAAAATGGTCAATACTGTTGAAGTAAATAAGTCAGAACCACAACAAACAACAAGCATAAGTCCTAAAGAGAAACAAATACCGCCGACTAATTTTGCCAAACCAAAAGCAACGGTTGCTGTTCCGGTTGTTACGGTAATATAAAATACAAAAGCGATAGATATATAAACACCAGCGAGCATTGCGGATAAAATCGTACTACATGGGTGTTTGTTTACTTTGTAATTGCCAAGTTCTTCAGCAATTTGGGTCATTTGTGCGGGAGAATATGAATCCACAAGTTTATCGGTACTCAAACTAACATCCTCAAAAAAACTAGGGTTTTATGAGACGCATAGTATACTCAAAATTTGAAGCAGATCACCTTTTTTTTATTAAAAAACTTTAAAACCACAAAAATCCCTCATTATTAAAGACGTTACTTATAGTAAAAGTGAGTGATTTAAAATTTTTAAGAAAATTTGTTCATGGTTTGAAGCTAATCTTATTTAGTATCGCTCATCAAAAATTAGCTATTATAAACCTAGCCGTGTTATAAACGTATTTTTTCTCCAAATAGCTTAGGTAGATAGATTATTGATTTTATTTTGCCCCCATATAATTCAGCTGACGCCACGATTCATAAACCACAACTGCGACAGAATTAGATAAATTCATACTACGGCTAGTGGCTAGCATAGGAATACGGATTTTTTTATCTTGTGGTAGTGCATCAAGTATGGTTTTTGGTAAGCCTCGGGTTTCAGGTCCAAACATTAAGAAGTCATTTTGCTGGTAATTGACTTCACTATGTGGCTTTTGCCCTTTTGTGGTTAAAGCATAAACTTGGGTTAACAGGTCAATTTGATTGGCATCTAGAAAATGGTTGAGATTTTTATAACGTTTTACATCAACAAATTCTTGATAATCAAGTCCAGCTCGTCTTAATTTCTTATCATCCCAAAAAAAACCCATTGGTTCAATAATATGTAAATTGTAACCAGTGTTAGCACAAAGGCGAATAATATTGCCTGTATTAGCAGGAATTTCGGGTTCAAATAAAACGATATTTAAGGCTGAATTTGACACAACTTTTCTCTTTCACAATTTATTGATGTTTATGAATTGGCAATACTATCACAATTCTAAGTCCACCAAGATGACTTTTTTCTGCGTTTACAGTACCGTGATCGCGTATGATGGCATTAGCTACAATAGCGAGCCCTAATCCCGTTCCACCAGATTCACGATCTCGAGCTTCGCTTGTACGATAAAAAGGCCTAAAAATTTGTTCTAGTTCACTTTCAGCAACCCCTGGACCATCATCATCAATTGTAATAGTTAGTTTTTGTTGTTGTACAAAAAAATTGATATCGATCTGTTTATTCGAATAACGAAATGCGTTGCGTATAACGTTTTCAAGTGCACTGCACAAAGCAATTGGATAGCATAATATGGTATGGTTGGTTGGAAAATTTGTCACTGTTAATTTTTTACCTATTTGTTCTGCTTCAAAAGCGGCATTATCAAGCACCTGTTTAAATAGAATATTAATTTTATTAAATTCACGAATTTCATTATTGTCATATTGTTGCCTTGCCAATGACAATAAGTCACCAATCATAGAATCTAATTTCATGGCTTCATTATTAATACGAATAACTTCACTACTTTCGCCTTGTTTGCGCCGCAATAGCGATGTGGCAAGTTGCAAACGAGTCAAGGGAGTGCGTAACTCATGAGAAATATCTGAAAACAAACGCTGCTGTACTTCTTGCATCCGTTTAAGCTCTCTTAACATATGGTTAAAACTAGCACCCGTCGCTTTATATTCAGATGATCCCGTTTGTTCTAGCTCAGGCCACTCTTGTAAATTTCCTTTCGCAACCTGATCAGCTGCTTTTTTTAGTCCTCTAGCTGGTTTTGCAATACTCCAAGATAACCATAGCAAAAAGGGAGAACTAGCCAGCATGGTCAAACTTAATAATAAAAAAGGATGATCAAATATAAAGTTAACTAATTGAGATTGAATATCTGTAGTTTGTTGTAGAATATATAATTGATATTCAGCATTAGCATAATGAATTAGAAAAGGTCCTATAATTTCTTGAGAATCATAGATTTTTTTTGCAGGATCTTTAACATTATGGGATTTTTCACTAAAGTTTTTGAGCAAATCAATATTTTTTGTTTCAGCGGTAATGATTTGCTCATTAGGAGTAACAATAAATAAAAATTGACCCGGTTTTTGATGACTATCCATAACAACAATAAAACGCATCCACCACCGAAAACTATCTTTTGGTACATTAATAAGATCATTTTCAATCTGATGCGCAAGTACATTACCAGCTTCTTTATCTTTATTTGCTAAGTAGGTTAAATTTCGAGAATCAAGACTCGGTAAAACCATTATTAACATTAGGAAAAAAGCTATGGTTAATAAAAATATTGTGAAAATTCTGATTGATAGTCTATCAAAAAACCACATGTTATATTATCTAATTTCCATTGTAATGTTATCCGTGCAACAAATCGTCATTTTGATCAATTACAAATAAATAACCTTTTGAACGTAAGGTTTTAATCCAAGGTAAACCATCACTCCTAGGCGGGAGCTTTTTGCGTAAATTCGAAACATGTACATCAACTGAGCGGGCAAGTGGAATAAACTCTTTCCCTAAAACAGATTCACTTAACGTCTCACGTGTAATTATTTTACCTGCATTTTCAAGAAACGTTAACAACACTTGAAACTCTGTACCCGTTAAGATGATTTGTTCGTTATCAAAAAATACAGATTGTTGTTTTCGATTTACACTAAGTTTATCAATTGTATATTGAACCGGTTTATCGATTTCGCCGTTTCCTATATTACCCCATTGAGTTCTACGTAAAAGTGCGTTAATTCGGGCAATAAGTTCTCTATCATTAAATGGCTTTAGGATGTAATCATCAGCACCTAGTTCCAACCCAATAACTTTATCATATTCATTATCTTTAGCCGTTAAAAAAATAACAGGTACCGTAAATTTACCTCTAAGTTGAGATAATAATTTAAATCCATTCATTTCAGGCATCATAATATCTAGCAAAATAAGATCTACCGTGTTATCAAACTTTTCTAACGCCTGAACACCATTATTTGCTATTTCAACTTGATACCCCTCTAATTCAAGCAGTTCTCGTAATAATAAAGTAATTTCCTGATCATCATCCACTACAAGTAATTTGCTGCCCATTATAGTCCTCTTTATCTAATTCACTCTTGATACTTATTTCAATAACAAATATAGTTTTTATCCTAGATAACTCATTATATGTAAAATTTACTAATAATATAGTAAATTATTGTTAAGTTTTATATAGAAAATATTTTTACGTTATTAAAACCTTGGTCAATTAAATAAAGCGCTTGTAACTTACTCATGACACCACGATCGCAATATAGTAAATATTGCTTCGATTGATCCAAATTCCCAAATTGCGTTGCTAACTTATAAAATGGAATATGCTTAACTTCAATATCATTCAATATAAGTGGGTTATCTTCCTGCTCTTCTGAAGAGCGAATATCAATAACCACGTGCTCGGTACTCAAAGTTGTGACAGTTTCAACATGAGCAATTTTTGTATCAGTTTGTTTTGCTATCTCACGAATATCAATATTTTCAGCCTCGGCAACTGCTTTATCCAAAATCGTGAAATCAAAATTCATTTCCTCTGCTTCAATTTTTTCTTTCACGGCTTTAACCGTTGGGCTTTTAGATATCACGCCACAAAATTCTGGCATTGTTTTAGCTATATCTTCAGTACCAATTTGACGAGCAATATTGATAATGGTTTCTTTATCGTGTGTGATTAAAGGACGTAAAACTAATGTATCACTGGCATTATCAATTAAACGTAAATTGGTAAGTGTTTGGCTTGATACTTGCCCCAATGCTTCTCCAGTAACGAGAGCTTCCACTTTATAGCGTTGCGCAATTTTTGATGCTGCACGAATCATCATCCGTTTTAGAATAACTCCCATTTGCCCATCATCAATTTTTTCAAGAATTTCACCAACAACATCTGAAAAATCAATAGCAATGAAACGCACTTTATGCGAGCTACCAAAACGTTCCCATAGGTAATGAGCCATATGTTTAACGCCAATTTCGTGAGTTTTTCCGCCAAGATTAAAGAAACAATAATGCACTCGGCTTCCGCGTCGCATTAGCATATAACTTGATACACCAGAATCAAAACCACCCGATATGAGCGAAAGAACATCTTCTTGTGTACCAGTTGGAAAACCGCCAATACCAGCATGTCGACCTTTTACCAGCAGTAACTTTTCTTTGTCGATTTCAAGATGAACGGTGATTTCTGGATGAGTTAATTTAACCTTAGCTGAAGACACATGTTGATTAAGCCCACCACCAACATAACGTTCAACATCAATTGAAGTAAATTCATGTTTACCACGACGCTTCACGCGTACACAAAACGTTTTGTTTTCAATTAATGGAGCATAATAATCCAATGCTTTTTCAAAAATATCATGCATATCAACAAAAGTGATTTCATCGACAGCAAGAATATGATGTATACCAGGGATTCGCATTAATAATTGAAGTATCTTAGCTTCACTATTTTCAACTTTTGGACGAACTTCAATAAAATCCCAATGACGAATAACCGCAACATCTTCAATATGATGCTTTAAAATATTACGAATGTTACTTGTTAGTATTTTAATAAATCGTAAACGAACAGAATCACTTTTGATGGTAATTTCGGGAAAGAGCTTAACAATAAATTTCATAAAATCAATGAGAACTATTATAAAAATGCATTATTATACTTGTTTTCCTCAAAAACTCACAATTGATTATAAGAAATATATCTAATGACGATTTTAATTTATTTATTGAAATAAATTTAGTTAATAAACAATGATACCTCATCTACAGATAAAATAAGTATTTTTACTACTCGAAAAGTATAACTGCTTAAAATATATCAATCATATCTTAAATTTTACTTGCTTGTTTGGCTGTCTTTCGCTAATATTTCGCATCAATAAATTCTGCTGTATAACATATAAAATTGACAGGTTGAAATGTACGAATTTTTAATTATAAGCTATTTAATTATCGCGATTGTAATAGTTGCATTAGTTTTAATACAACGAGGTAAAGGTGCTGACATGGGTTCATCGTTTGGCGCTGGCGCATCTGCAACTTTATTTGGCTCTTCAGGTAGCGGGAATTTCTTAACTCGTGCTACAACTTTATTAGGTATTTTATTTTTTGTAATAAGCATCTTACTTTCAAATTTAGGTGCAAAACCACACGTGACTTCATCTAACGAATTCGAAAACATTGAAGATACCGTACCTGAAACAACACAGCTAAATGAAGGTAATACTATACCTGCAACAGCTCCAATTACTCAACCTGTACAGCAAAATTCAACTTCGGATATTCCTGAATAACAACGGCGCCGTGGTGGTGAAATTGGTAGACACGCTATCTTGAGGGGGTAGTGCTCTAAGAGCATGCGGGTTCAAGTCCCGCCCACGGCACCAAATCAATAAACAGTAACATTCTTTTAAACCCTACAAAGTACACCAAACCCAGTAATAACAAGCCTCAAAGTCTATTTTATTGCCCATTAAGTATCAGTAAGGTACATTTACAACCAAAATTTTTAGGACTATATTAAGGACTATGCAAACATATTAAAATAATTTCATAGTCCCATAAGAGAAAAGTATGCCTAAAAAAGTAATTCCAATGACGCACCAAACAAAGTTCCTACGCAAGTAAAATAAAATTACTCCCCTATCCTTTTCTTAAAAAAATTCGTTTTTATAATACTTTCTAAAATTTCCACTTAAAAGAATTTTTGATTAATTTCAAGCAAAAGAGTAACTTTTAAAAAAGTAATTTTTAATTAACATTAGGCTCGAAACTGTAACCCTATTTTATACTGAAACGTATAATTACCGGAAACTTTTTTACAAAAACTGTAAAGCTTTGCCGACAGTGTCGGCAAAGCACGAATTAAGCAAAGCCTTTCAAACCAACTACATGCACATGTTCTTGGTTATTGATAACTTTACGTACGAGTTTATAGGTTGTTCCTTTTTCAGGACTGATGTTTTCTGGAGCAGCAATGATTAATTGCATTTCTAATCGTTCACAAAGTTCAAATAGTGTTGCAATTGATTTGGCATCTAGTCGAGCTGCTTCGTCTAAGAATAGTAGACGACATGGCAAAATATCTTTATTCCGAAGTCGTTTGGATTCTTCTTCCCAACTTTGAATCACCATAAGTAAAATTGACATACCTGTACCAATTGCTTCACCCGTTGATAATGCACCGCTTTCAGCACGTAACCAACCATCTGCACCTCGATTCACCTCAACATCCATTTCAAGATAATTTCGATAATCTAGCAGTTCTTCACCAATATTTTGAGCAGTTCGTTGTCCCATATCAATATGTGGATTTAAACGTTGATAGAGTTTAGCTAACGCTTCTGAGAAGGTAATACGATTATTACTAAATAGATCTTGATGTTCATTTTGCTCATCGGCAAGTGCAGCTAAAAGAGTTGAATGAGCTTCGCGAACATTGACATTTAAACGCACGCCATTAACTTGACCAAATGCCACTGCTTGTAATCCTTGGTTAAGCATACGAATACGATTTTGTTCGCGCTGTATGGTTTTACGAATAATATTCGATACACTCTTCGAGCTAATTGCCAGTTGCTGTTCACGCGAAGTGAGTTCTTCTGTTAAGCGTGACAATTCAATTTCCATCTGTTCAATGGCTTCAATTGGATCGTCAGTTTTAACAATATCCTGGCGAATCCGTTCACGCAAATGTGCGTAAACAGCGATATAGAATTGGATTTTACGTTCTGGGCGTTTTGGATCTTCTGATAGTCTTAATACATCCCGCAAATGTTCATTGTCATTAACAGCTAAACGTAAGGAACCTAATGCTTTATCTGACATTGAGCGCAATTCATCCGCACTTAAATAGGCAAGTTCACGTCGATGTAAACGCCGTTCAACACTATTTTCTTTAACAAGCCTTAAAACTAAACACCAACCCGCTTTGGCTTGCACTACTTGTTCGCGTAGTTGCTTATAATCTCGCAGTGTTTGAGTTAGCCGTTTTTGCAATTGTGTCATTTCGCTTTCGCACATAATGAGTTGCTTTTCAAGCGATGTACAATGTTGACGATTGTTATTTAATTTTTGATGGATTTCATCACGACGTAATCGAGCACGTTCTTCAGTGATCGCATCGGCTTTTACCCCAATTTGTTCAATTTCTTTTTGTAGCTCATGCAACATATCGCGCTTGGTTTCAAATGCACTTTTAAGCGAAGCTAGTGTTTGATTATATTGATTGTATTTGTCTTGATACTGTTGCATCTGGCTGCGAGCTTCAGTTCTTTGAGTTTCGACGATTTCTAAGCGAGAACGTAATTTTTCATTTAAATCACTATTTTCATTTAACATACCTGCCGAGTCTTCATAGCTAAAGTGGGCACGACGTTGCATTACTTCAGTTAAGGCAAAAACTTGTTGGCGGATAGTCTGTTGTTGTGCTTTAACTGTATTGTATTGTTCTCGTAAAACCTCATTTTGTTCAGGATCACTTTGTAAAACAGCTAAAATTGGTTCAAGCTCTGAAACGGTATTACGATTACGGCTAACATATTGCGCAGATTCTTGTGCTTGTGCTACTTGTTCACGTAAATCGTCAATCCTATCGGCCAGATCATCATCAGCCAATAAATGCATTTGCGCAACCAAGCGATTTATGGTTGCTAATTGTTCTTTGCAATTAGTAACTTGTTGCTGATTTTGTTTATCAATACTTTCCTGAGACGATAATTGTCGTTCAATTTCAGTGCGTCTTGTCGTTAATTTTTGCGCTTCAGCTTCAGGATCGATATCAAAAGCAACTCCTAAATGTTGACCAATAAATTGCCCAACATTTTGTTCAATTCGTTGTAATTTTTGTAAATCAAATGAGATAGTTGCATAGCGTTCATGTAATTCATCACGTTCGGCAGATAATTTTTCAAGGTGAATCTCACGAGCGGCACGACCAAATAGTGGTACTTTAGGAAAGCTTGAGAATCGCCATTGACGATCGCCCGTTTTGACAAGTACCGCTTTATTCATTTCCTCACAATCAAAAACACTATCATCAAATGATGAAGGATCACCTTCGATAAAATAGATATCTTCAGGGTAATCTTCATCACTTGCGGTAAGGTTTTCTAATTGCTGTTTAACTAATGATAAATCTGGTACAACAATAGCTTGTCTTGATGGACCATATAATGCAGAAAAGTAAGGTGCATCATCAATTGTTACATCTTCATAAATTTCAGAAAGTAATACACCATTAAATCGTTCTGCTAACGAAGACAAACGTCCATCATCGACACCACTAGGTTGATTTAGTTGCTCAATTTGAACATCTAATTGGTTGCGTCTAAAACT
This sequence comes from Gilliamella sp. Gris1-4, assembly GCF_001690335.1. Lineage (NCBI taxonomy): Bacteria > Pseudomonadati > Pseudomonadota > Gammaproteobacteria > Orbales > Orbaceae > Gilliamella > Gilliamella sp. Gris1-4. The sequence continues at coordinate 29,206 of NZ_LZHA01000024.1, forward strand.
AATTTGGTCTCGCTCAGTAACAAGTATTCGCTCTTTTTCTAGCAGTTTTTGCATATGTTGAGTGACATCTTGACTATTATTAAACTGTTCACTAGTTTGTTCTTGTAAAGCGATTAATGCATCTTGTGCTTTCAACCATAATGGAGCTTTTTGACGATAATCAGCTATTTTTGATTGAATTTGTTCAAGCTCTTGCCTAAATTCAATACGTTTTTCGCTAGATTCATTAGCTCGTTCGGCTGTTTCGTCTAATTGCAATTCAAGTTCTTGTTTGAAATCATCTAGTTCATCGTAATTAACTTGGCGTTCAATACGTTTACAAAATTGTGTTAATAACGATTCTGCTTCTTTTTGTTCAAAAAATCGTTGTTCTAGCTCATCTAGTTGTAGCTGTAAATGCTCGGCTTGTTCTGCTTGGTAACATTGTGATGGCCATTGTCTTAATGCTTCTTTAGCGGCCGCAAAAGCGTCACTTCGGGTAACATCGCCAACTAATTTGATCACTAATTGATAAGCACGGTCAAACTGATTAATTGCCGCATCAGATACACTTAATTTTTGCTCGAGTTCAAGAACTTGTTCCGTGATCTCTTTTTGCTTTTCTTCAAACAATTCATAGTGATTTTCAATATTACTAATACCTAATTTTGGTAACTGGCATAATGACTGAGCATTTTTTAACGCCTGTAAGGCCTGTTGGTATTGAATTGCACGTGTTTGTTGAACATCAAGAGCCTGTTGGTAATCAGCTAATTGAGTCTTGATTTCGTCAACTTCTTGTTCTGTTTGTTCTACTTGATCACGATAGGTTTGGTACTGTTCATTCGCTTCAAGTACCACTTCGTTTTGTTCTTCTAACTTTAAGTTTAAATCATCTAAATCTGCTTGATAACGGTCAATTTTTTCCTGTTGACGTAATGCTGTTTGCACTAAATTGAGGTGATCATTAGCCGCCTGTAAGTCGGTTTCCAAATCACTTTGCGCATCTTGATGTTCTTTAAGTTCTTTTGCCATTTCAACTTGGCGGTATTGATTGCTTATAAGCAGATCTTGTGTTTTAAACATATCACGGCGCAGGCCAAGTACTGATTCTATATGAACTCGGCGTTCATTATTATGGCGCATATAATCAGCTGCCACATAATTAGTTGACTCAGTAATTAAGTGTTTAAATAAGTCACGATCCGATTGTGTTACTCGAATGGCTTCTAACGTCATCCGATTCTCGCGTAATGCGGCTTCCATATCTTGGAAAGCTTTTCGTACACCACTATTTTCTGGTAATAAATAATCACGTAGGGAACGAGTAATAGCACTTGAGATACCACCATAAAGTGAGGCCTCAATCAAACGGTAATATTTACTTCTATCGGATGGAGAGCGTAAGCGTTTTGGTAGAATACCAAAATCAAACATAACCGAATGATAATCAGTAATTGAGTTAAATTGTTTAAAGATAATGCCTTCCATTGATTCGGCTTTATCTTTTAACTCTGGTAACGATAAGATTCGCGCTTGTTTATCATTTAAACGCTCCGTAACCAACTCTGTTGGGCTTACACTGATAGATAATCCTTGCAATAAAAAAGGCTTGATATCGACTTTTTTGTCCCGCCCTGCTACTTGTTGCAAACGTACACCACAAATAATCCTTTGGTTCCGTGAGTTAATTACGTCCAGCATAGAATAACAGACGCCTGGTTTTAATTTACCATGCAAGCCTTTATCTCGTGAACCTGATGTGGCTCCAGCCTCGGTTGTATTTCTAAAGTGTAATAAAGTTAAGTCGGGTATTAATGCAGTTACAAATGCCGCCATGGTAGTTGATTTACCAGCACCATTACCACCAGATAATGTCGTAACTAATTGGTCAAGCTCAAAAGTTCGTGCAAAAAAACCATTCCAGTTAATTAGCGTTAATGAGTGAAATTTACCGTGTCCAATCATGATTATTCAGTCTCCTCATTAACATCTTCATCTTGTTCTTCATTATTATCATCTAAAATAAGTGCTGATTCGATTTTAATTGCTTCGCCATCTCGAATTAGGCGTAATTGCGCTTCTTGTGCGTCATCACTACTTCGTACATCCGCACCAAAACGGAAAATTGATTCGTTAATGCGAAAACGGCTACTGTCATTACCAACAATAAAAAAAATCATGCCTAGCCGGCGTAGGCGATTTAACGCTGTTTTCACTTTATCAAATAGTTTTTGGCGATCTAAATCTGAACCTGTTGAACGTTGGTTTACTAATTTGAGTAACTTACTTTCATCTGCTAATGAAACCAGTTCATCAAACAATTCTTGTAAGGTAAAAATCCCTTCATGCGCTAATCTCTCGGGACTTAAATACAAATAACAAAGTACTTTGCCAACAAGCATATCAAGCTCCGATAATACTGAACGAGGAATCAATGTTGTTGAGCGAGGACGAAGATAGAAAAATCCTTCAGGCGCACGGATTAGCTCAACATTATAACGTTGATAAAATTGTTCAAGCTCAAGTTGGAAATCCATTAGAAAAGCATGATGATCAAGTTCATCAATACCAATATGACGGCCAGAGCGTAGTAAACTATCCAGTTCTGGAAAGATCGGATTAGCAATTGCTTGGGCCAATTTAACGGGCATATATTTATCGATAGAAGCTTGAGAACTAGCGACTATGCGCCCCATAACTTCATCAAGATGATGTGCGTTTTGTTGTGTTTCGAAATCGTTAGTATCTGTTGATGACATGTGCTTGTACCTTAGCTCCATAATCGTTAATAGGTTTCCATTCGGCAGGAATTCCAAGCCAATCATCTTCAGCAATACCGAGACGAATAGCCTGATCAATAAATAATCTCGCTATATCAAAATGTTGTTCGCGCGGGAACTGAGCCAAATAGTTATGAATGGTAGCGCCCATATCAAGTGGTTTATTTTCTTGCTTAAATACCATTAAATTTTGTTCAATATGAGCAATAATATGTTCTTGAATCTCTTCAATCATTTCAAATTCAAGTTCCGAAGGTAATTCTCCAGTTACCTCAGCATCATGTAGTGCCAATTCTTCATCACGCATATCTAGTAAGCGATCGGCATTAGCAAAAGTGAGTGACCAAGGCAAATCAAAGTATCCTTGAATCGATTTTCGTAAGCGTTGCGAAAACACACGATTTTTATCTAAATCAATAGCAGTACGAATAAATTTATGAACATGGCGATCATAACCGATCCAAAGATCAATCGCTTTTTGCCCCCAACCAATAATTCGATCTAGTTTACCTTGCAGATCCATAACTACATTGTTGATTTTATCTAGTTCTGGATTATCAAGCGTCGCATCTTGTATTAAAAGTAAACTGGCTTGTAATTTATCACCTGCAGCAGCCAAAGTATCTTGTAATTCCCGCAATGTTTGTGATGTTTCAGTCAGTAACCCTTCACAACTGCTAATTGCTGCTTGCCAATCTTGACTTAATAGAGCAGAAATATTTTGTTTAACATCAGCTTGTTGTTCATCCATCACTCGTTGTGTGATATCGATACTATCAAAAATTTCAGCGACTGAATATTTTAATGGCGCAAAGACATTTCGATGCCAATGTAAATCATCACCACCTTCGATGGCTGCATCTGCAGCTCGTTTTAACTCTTGCGCAACAATAGATAATTGAATGGATAAACGCAGCGTTGAGAATTCACGTTGGCGAATATAATAATCAGAAATACCTATCCCTAACGGAGTTAAACGATAAATCGAAAAACCGTCTGTCATTTCACTTGCAAAACGTGTGATTAAGCGTTGGCGTACCAAATCATTGATAGCATTATTAGCTCGCAATGTAATAGTGTCTTCACTCTGCTCGAAAATTTGTGAAACATGCCTAAAAGCATCAATTAATTCAGATTCCGTCATTTCACCGTCAAAACGTTCGCTATTTAATACGGCAATAGCTAATAAAAAAGCTAACCTTTCCACAGGCAAAGCGATCGAAAAATCATTCTTTTTTGCCCAAGAGACCAGTTCTGGCACTGATTGGGAAAAATAAATCATAAAAAATCCTTAATTCAAGGAGAACAAAATCGAATCATGCCTCAAAGTTTACACTTCAAGGTAGACACAAAAATAACGCTAATTATATAACAATATAGAGTAAATTTGTAATGGAATTCGATGAAAGCATTAAAACTGTTTTATTTAAATTATAGCTATTTCGATATAGCCTTATAATAATATTAATTAATAAATATTACTCAAATAATTTAAAAATCTTATTTCTTGAATAAAAAATAGATTCACTACTCGCACAGAACCCTATTTATGCTAAAATCAACTTACATACAATAAACTAACATAAGGACGTAACGAAATGCATATCGGTATACCTAAAGAACGGTTAGCCAATGAAGCTAGAGTTGCAGCGACTCCTTTAACTGTTGGACAACTGTTAAAACTGGGCTTTACAGTTTCCGTAGAACAAGGCGCTGGACATGCTGCTCATTATGAAGACCAAGCTTTTATTGATGCTGGGGCTACAATTCAAAACGCACAAGACATTTGGCAAAATGATTTAATTTTGAAGTTTCATGCACCAAACGACGATGAAATACCTTTAATGAAAGAGGGTTCAACCCTTATTAGTTATATTTATCCAGCTCAACATAAAGAACTATTAGAAAAATTAGCCGCCAAAAATATTACTGTAATGGCTATGGATTGTGTACCACGTATTTCACGCGCACAATCTCTAGATGCATTAAGCTCAATGTCTAATATTGCTGGTTATCGTTCAGTTATTGAAGCAGCAAATCAATTTGGTCGATTCTTTACAGGGCAAGTTACTGCTGCTGGTAAAGTACCGCCAGCTAAAATATTAGTTATTGGAGCAGGTGTTGCAGGCCTAGCAGCAATTGGTGCTGCAGTAAGTTTAGGTGCAATTGTTCGTGCTTTTGATACTCGCCCTGAAGTTGCCGAACAAATTAACAGCATGGGCGCTGACTTTTTAGAGTTAGATTTTGAAGAAGAAGCAGGTTCTGGTGACGGTTATGCTAAACAGATGTCAGCGGCCTTTATTGAAGCTGAAATGGCACTGTTTGCAGAACAAGCTAAAGATGTTGATATCATCATAACAACTGCACTAATTCCAGGTAAACCAGCTCCAAAACTCATTTCGAAAGAAATGGTTGAATCAATGAAACCGGGTAGTGTTATAGTTGATTTGGCTGCATTAACTGGTGGTAACTGTGAGTTAACTAAACCAGGTGAAATTTTCGAAACAGATAACAATGTTAAAATTGTAGGTTATACTGATTTAGCTAATCGTATGCCAGCACAAGCATCACAGCTTTATGGTACTAACATTGTTAACCTATTAAAACTGCTTGCTAAAGAAAAAGACGGTAATATTGATATCAATTTTGAAGATGTTGTAATTCGTGGTGTAACTGTGGTTAAAGATAAAGAAATCACTTGGCCTGCACCACCGATTCAAGTATCTGCTCAACCTCAGAAAAAAGCATCAGATCCAATTGTTAAACCAGAACCAAAGCCAATGGATCCTCGCAAAAAATATGGTATTTTAGCTTTAGTTCTCATTGCTTTCTTCTGGCTTGCAAACTCCGTTCCTGAAAGCTTTTTAGGACATTTTACTGTATTTGCATTATCTTGCGTTGTTGGTTACTACGTTGTATGGAATGTTACACATTCTTTGCATACACCTCTAATGTCGGTAACTAATGCAATTTCTGGAATTATATTAGTCGGAGCAATTTTGCAAATCAGTGATGATAATGGCTTAACTACGGCAATTGCTTTTGTTGCTATTTTAATTGCTAGTATCAATATTTTTGGTGGATTCTTTGTTACCCAAAGAATGCTAAAAATGTTCCAACGTGGCAAGTAAAGGAGAGCATAAATTATGTTAAGTAATGGAATTATTCAAGCGGCATATGTAATTGCTGCGTTGCTTTTTATATTCAGTTTACGCGGTCTATCTAACCAAGAATCAGCCAAATCAGGCAATATTTACGGTATGATTGGTATGGCTATCGCTCTTATTGCTGCAGTTGCAAGTATTAAAGGCGGATTACACTGGATAGTTATTGCAATGATTATTGGTGCTGCAATTGGTTTATATTTGGCTAAAAAAGTTGAAATGACTCAAATGCCAGAACTTGTTGCACTACTTCATAGCTTTGTTGGAATGGCTGCTGTTCTAGTTGGTTTAAACAGTTATTTAGATCCACACATTCAAAATTTTCAAGGTGGAGAGTTAACTGTACATTTAGTAGAGATTTTTGTTGGTGTCTTTATCGGCGCAGTAACCTTCTCTGGCTCTGTTGTCGCATTTGGTAAATTAAATGGACGCATTAGCTCAAAACCATTATCAATTCCAAATAAACATTATTGGAATCTAGCAGCAATTGTTGTTTCTACCATTTTAATGTTTACTTTTGTTGAAGTAAAAAGTGGCGCTGGTGCAACAATTAGTTTGTTGATCATGGCAATTATTGCATTCGTGTTTGGTTTCCATCTTGTTGCTTCAATTGGTGGTGCTGACATGCCTGTTGTTATTTCAATGCTAAATTCTTATTCAGGTTGGGCAGCAGCAGCAGCAGGCTTTATGTTAGGCAACGATCTACTAATTGTAACTGGTGCGTTAGTTGGTTCATCAGGCGCAATTCTTTCATATATTATGTGTAAAGCGATGAACCGCTCATTTATTAGTGTTATTGCTGGCGGTTTCGGTAGCGATGGTAGCGCAGCTAGTTCATCAGATGAAGAACAAGGTGAATACCGTGAAATGCAACCAGCCGAAGTTGCGCAAACATTAAAAGAAGCCCGCTCAGTTATTATTGTTCCTGGATATGGTATGGCAGTTGCTCAAGCTCAAGGTGCAGTAAGTAATATTACTGAAAGACTACGTGGTATGGGTATAGAAGTTCGTTTTGGTATTCACCCAGTAGCAGGACGTTTACCTGGGCATATGAATGTATTATTAGCCGAAGCAAAAGTCCCTTATGATATTGTATTAGAAATGGATGAAATAAACGATGACTTCCCTGATACTGATGTGGTTTGGGTAATTGGAGCTAACGATACAGTCAACCCAGCGGCAGAAGAAGATCCAAATAGTCCAATTGCTGGCATGCCTGTTCTTGAAGTTTGGAAAGCAAAAACGGTTGTTATTTCTAAACGCTCAATGAATACTGGTTATGCAGGTGTACAAAACCCACTATTCTTTAAAGAAAATAGCTATATGCTATTTGGTGATGCTAAAGACAGTGTTGAAAAAGTACTACAAAACCTTTAAGTATCACTAAAAGTATTACTGCGGCTTTTGCCGCAGTATATTTCTAAAATAGGCACTTAATTTAAATTCACCTTAGCTAAAAAATCGATTATTTGATCCGTTATTTCACGGTGTATCTCTGTCCTTGTGCGATTCCCACCATCTTTACAAATGATTGCTTCTCCTTTAGCCTCTTGCTCTAAAATATCTATAGCATCTGATTTACAAATTTGCATGAAACTAAAATGCGTTGCATCAGGGATAACAATATAAGTTGATAATGATTTTGAAAGAAACTGTTGTAAATAACCAGATTCTAGATCTACATTCATATCACCAACATCAATACCAGCGCCAATGATTAAAGAAGGAAAAGCAATATTTTTCAAACTATCTGCAGTAAATCCTCTAACTAATCCAGCATCTAAAGAAATAAATGACTTTATTCTCTGATCTGACATGTTTTTATTTAATTGTGGGTTATCTAGTCCAAGTTCATTTACTAACTGGCAAGCTTTTAAATGTGAATGTATAGTGCAATCTTGTTTAAAAAGATCTGTATCAAACCTTGCTCCAGCAAGTGCAGCTACTGTCCAACCGCCAAGGGAATGTCCAATAGATGAAATTTTATTCATATCAATATAGTTTGCCAAAAACTCATCTATTTGTAACGCATCAATAGTTTTACTTAGATCTTGAGGACGTAACCACAATTTAGTAGATTGAGTAATATCTTTATTAAAATAAATAGTTCCCAGATGATTTGGTGCAGCAACAATATATCCCCTATCTGCCAGTTCATAAGCAAGCCAATTTAAACTTTGCCAACTTCCTCCATAACCATGCGAAATAACAATCAAAGGATGTTTACGATAATTTGAAATAGATGCTGCATTAGGAATGACTTTAGAACCGTAAAAAACGGCATTATCGCCAATAGCTACTGCTCTTTGTTGAGCATCTGTCGGATACCATATTGCAATATTTAAAGGTCTACTGTCTTCTTTGCTATAATAGATTTCCTTAAATCCCACATTTGAATAAGCATAGTTGAAAAAGGGAAAGGACAAAATAAGCGAATAAAGCAAAAAGTATAGTTTAGTCATGAAATTAATTTCTATTTAACAATGTTTCTCTTTTTTTTAATGCTACAGTATGAATAACAAAAACACAATAAATAGTAATAGTAAAAATCAGTAATTAGTAGATATTCTTATTGAAAATAATTAATTGCTAAACAGCATAAAATTTTAATATTACGACCAAATTAGAATTTTGAGATTGGATTTGGGGTAGTATAACGATTAATGACTATCTTTTTTGATTTGTTCTTTATGATATAAATAATAAGCTCCACGAGACACCATTCTTAGTTGAAAAATAAGATCTTCAATTAATTTTTGTCTTTGTACTGTATCAAAATCAATTGCTTCAGCTCCCGCATTAAAAGCAATAGTGACCATTGCTTCTGCTTGAGCTTCATTGTAATGGTGAGGCATCTGGTTGGCATTATCAAGATAATCAACAAGCTCTACAATAAAGTGTTGGATTTCTCGAGCAATAGCAGAACGAAAGGCAGAAGAAGTTCCTGCTTTTTCACGTAATAACAATAAAAAAACTTTAGGGTTTTTATCAATAAACTCAATGAAAGTTGTTACAGAGGTACGTAAAACACTTCCTCCTTTTTCAATACGTTTTCGCGCTTGGCGTAACAATTGACGAAGAGTTAAGCCACTTTCGTCCACCATGGCCAAACCAAGCTCATCCATATCACGAAAATGTCGATAAAATGAAGTAGCGGCTATTCCTGCTTCACGCGCTACTTCTCGTAAGCTTAAACTTGTAAAACCTTGCTCAGCATTGAGTTGATTAAATGCTGTTTCAATTAAAGTACGGCGAGTTCTTTCTTTCTGTTGAGCTCGAACACCGCCGATCTTGATATTTTTCATTTAGTAGCTCAGTTATAATATTTCCTAGTTATGCACCCTTAAATTGATTTGTTTAATAATCTTTCTTTATCAGCAAATACTTTAGGCATATGGTCTCGAATTGTTTTAGCAATGGTTTCATAACGAGCACGCAATGGAGAACCTGGTCGATAAATAAGAGCAATACTACGCACAGGTACAGGATCAGTACATGGAATATAACAAATATTATCACGAATTCGCTCGTTAGGTATAGCAAGTTCCGGAAACAAAGTAATACCGCGACCAGCAGAAATCATACTCCGAAGTGTTTCAAGACTGGTAGCTTTAAATTGTTTATCTTCATCAACTCCAACTTGAAAACAATATCCCATTGCATGATCTCGTAAACAGTGACCATCTTCTAACATTAAGAATTTTTTACCTTTTAAGCTGGAAAGTTTAACTGTCTTTTTACTAGCTAATTCATCAGTAGCAGGAACAGTTAAAAACATAGGTTCATCAAATAAAGGTAGTTCAATAAATTGTGCTGTTTCTTTGACTTGGGCAATGATTGCACAATCAAGTTTACCACTTTCGAGTTGAGCAACAATATTAGCAGTTTGCGCTTCATGTAAGTAAAGTTCCAACTGAGGAAAAGAGTCATGTAAAACTGTAATGACATGAGGTAAAAGATAAGGCGCTATAGTGGGGATCAATCCTATATGCATTGGTCCAGACATTTCTTCACCTTGACGGCTTGCCATTTCTTTTAGAATTTGGATGTTACGCAATATCTCTTTCGCTTGTTCAACCAGCATCATACCGGTTTGTGTAAATAACACTTTGCGGCTTGTGCGCTCTAATAACATTACACCTAATTCATCTTCTAACTTTCTAATTTGACCACTAAGAGTTGGTTGACTCACATTACAAGCATCAGCTGCTTTACGAAAATGCCGAAATTCAGCTAACGAAACAAAATATTCCAAATCACGAATATTCATAATGTCCCCAATAAGTTATCAGTTAATGGTATATACTCAAACAACTTCTATCCTGTAAGGCTATAACAAATAACATTAAAAGCGCTTTATAATTTATTAAATTATCATGCATTATAAATTATATTCTGTGAAACAAATTGGTAAAAGAAGTTCTGAGTACAGTTTTATTTCATCTTAATCAACTAGTTAAAAAATTTTAACTAGAACGAAACAAAGTTTATTGTTTTTTATTAGATGTTGTTAATACTACTATTAGTTACTATTGTTGATAATTATGTTAAAAAAATCAAATATAATATTTAAATCATCCAGAAAAATTACAATTTTATTGAATAAAAAATACCAATTCCAAGAAACATGGAAACTTATTAACAATTACTATATAATTGTGCGCTATATTGTTATGAAGCCAAAAAAACTTTTTGAGGTGCCCTATTTTTAAACAAGTTTCACGCTTTTATCGAAAGTTTTTTCACAATGAAGAAAAACAAAAAGCTAGCTATGTGTCCATTCCTAGTAATGAACATAATGTTTCTCGTAAAGAGATTAGTGAAAACGCATTAAAAGTCCTTTATCGATTAAATAAACTAGGGTACGAAGCTTATTTAGTTGGTGGATGTATCAGAGATCTTATCTTAGGTAAAACACCAAAAGACTTTGATATCACAACTAATGCTACACCAGAACAGATTCAGAAAATTTTCCGTAATTGTCGCTTAGTAGGACGACGGTTTCGTCTTGCTCATATTATGTTTGGCAAAGAAATAATTGAGGTTGCGACTTTCCGCGGCGATCACGATTCTAAAAAAGGGCAAAACAATACATCTAAACGTTCTCAGTCCGGAATGCTATTACGTGATAATGTCTATGGTACCATTGAGCAAGATGCTGTTCGTCGGGATTTCACTATGAATGCACTTTACTATGATGTAAATGATTTTACCTTACGTGATTATTGCGGAGGATTAGAAGATTTACAAAAAGGCGTTATTCGATTAATTGGCGATCCGCAAACACGTTATCGAGAAGATCCCGTTAGAATGCTAAGAACTGTCCGTTTTGCAGCAAAACTGGATATGAAAATTGAGCCAGCTACTGCTAAGCCTATTAGACAGCTTGCATCACTATTAAAAAATGTACCATCGGCACGACTTTTTGATGAGTCTCTTAAACTATTACAAACAGGGAATGGCTACAAAACTTACAAGTTACTAAGAGAGTATTGTCTCTTTGAACAACTATTTCCTGTTATTGAGCATCTATTTGCTAACAATCCAAACAGTTATTTAGAGAAAATCATCGAACAAGTTTTAAAAAATACTGATTATCGCATTGCCAACAATAAGCGAATTAATCCAGCATTTTTGTTTGCAGTTTTTTTCTGGTATCCAATAATTGAACAAACACAAGCAACGTGTATCGAAAGTGGTTTGCCATTTCATGATTCGTTTTCGATGGCAATTAACGAAGTGCTAAGTGAACAATGTAAAAGCATAGCCATACCTAGACGGTTAACGACCATAATGAGCGATATTTGGCGTTTACAACTACGTATGAAAAAACGAAATGGTAAACGTGCGTTTGCCATTATAGAACATCCTAAGTTTAGGGCTGCTTATGACCTTTTAGAAATGCGCGCCTCAATCGAAAAAGGAGAACTCCTACAATTAGCTAGGTGGTGGGATGAGTTTCAAAATACTTCAGTCGAAAAAAGAATAGCGATGGTAAAACAGCTTAATAAAATAAATAAACGCACAGGGAAACGTTAATTTTTAATTCGCACTTTTATAAATAACCGCTATAATGTTGCAATCATAATAACTTTATAACCATTAATGAAAAAATTAACGCCTTCTCTTATTGCTATAGCCGTTACTCTTTCTTTGTATGATAGCTCTAGTTATGCTATAAATTTACCTAAAGTTGTAAGCGATAATCCTCAATGCCTTATTGACGTTCCGAAGTTTGATCGTCCTTTAGTTAATGGAGATATAAATACCTTACCTGTAAATGCTGAAGCTAATCAACTTGAAGCAATTTATCCCAATATCGCCATATATCAAGGTGAAGTATTAATAGAACAAGGCAACCGAACAGTTCAAGCAGATAAAGTAACAATTGACACTCAAGATAATAATAATCGAACAGTGACATTAGAAGGTAATATTACCTATCAAGATAATTTAATAAAAATGAAAGGCAATAATGCATCAATGAATCTAAATAACAACGATGCAAATATGAGCCCGAGTCAATACCATCTTGTCAATAGACTTGGTCGCGGTAATGCAGATAAAATGCAACTTGAAAAAAATCGTTATGTTATTCTAAAAAAAGGTAGTTTTACATCCTGTCCTACCGACGACAGCACATGGGATATTAAAGGAACAACGGTTATTCATGATAACGAAGAACAATTACTAGAAGTTTGGAACGCTGTATTTAGTATTGGTAAAGTACCTGTTCTATACTCGCCTTATTTACAATTACCAACCGGTGATAAACGCCGCTCTGGATTATTAATGCCGAATTTCGGCTATGACAGTATTGATGGCATTGATTTTTCAATACCGATTTATTGGAATATTGCACCAAATTATGATGCAACCTTTACGCCGCGAATTTTACAAAAACGTGGAGTACAATTACAAACTGAATTTCGCTATTTAAACGAATTAGGTTTAGGTACACTTGCATTTGACTGGCTTCAACATGATACTAAATATAATGATGATAGAGACAGTCATTTCAATGGTAACAATTACGACGATAATCGTCACCGTTGGTTATTCCATTGGAAAAATGATGAATTAATTAATTATAATTGGCGCTTTTATGCAGATACAACTCGAGTTAGTGATAACCATTACCTTACAAACCTAAACTCCAAATATGCATCCCAAACTGCTGGGTATTTAACACAATATTATAAAATTGCCTATAATGATGAAAATTGGGATATTACGTTAGGCTATCGACACTTTCAGCCATTCCATTCAGAATTAAAAAATTCACTTTATCAAACTCAGCCACAATTAGATATGAGTTATTATAATAATGATCTGGGTCCATTCAAATTTAGAACATTTTCTCAAATATCCCGATTTTTGACGTCTGGGGAAAGCAAACCTAAAGCATGGCGAGCGCATTTGGAACCAACACTTAATTATACTTTATCTAATTCTTGGTCGTCATTAACCACAGAAACTGGTTTTATGGCAACTCATTACAATCAAGAAAATATCAATAAAAATATTGATAAATATAAATACTTAGATAAAAAAGTAACTCGTTTTTTACCTAAATTTAGCGTTGATGGTAAAGTCATTTTTGAGCGTGATATATCTTTCATTGATGGCTACACACAAACCTTAGAGCCTCGAGTAAAGTATATTTATATTCCTTATCGAAACCAATCTAATATTAGCGACTATGATTCCACTATATTACAATCAGATTATATTGGTCTATTTAGAGATCAACCATATAGTGGTTTAGATCGAATTGCTTCAACCAATAAAATATCAACAGGTGTAACAACTCGGTTTTATAATAATAAGGTTGAAAAATTTAACTTATCAATTGGGCAAATCACTTATTTTACTAAATCTAAAACGAGTGAACATAATAATGATCTAGATGAAAACTCTGATACAGGTAGTATTACTTGGGCATCAGACAGCTTTTGGCGCGTAAGTAATGATATGATTTTTAGAAGTGGCGTTCAGTATGACACTCGAATTGATACAATCTCGTTAGCTAACGCAATATTCGAGTACCGACCAACTGGTGACAAGTTAATTCAACTATCATACCGCTATGCAAACCGTAACTATATTGATACTGTTGATAAAAATCCATTTTATAGAGGTTATAAACAAGATATTTCACAAGCTGGAATAATGAGTGCTTGGCCATTAACACAAACACTTAGTGCTGTTGGTTCATATTATTATGATGTTAAATTAGAACAAACCTCTGATGGTTTTGTCGGATTAAATTACAGTGATTGTTGTTGGGGTGTAACGATGCAATATGGTAGGAAACTAACTGATTGGGACAATACTTCTCGCAAAAGTAAGTATGAAAATAAACTATCAATTAACTTCGAATTAAAAGGATTAGGTAATAACCGAGATGCCAAAGCTAAAATGCTTAATTTCGGGAAACTACCATATAATACAGCATTTGAATAAAATATTTTTGTAACTATAGATTACCAATAAATTTATTATAAGCTGTCTATGCTGAAAAACAAAATGAGTTAAGTGAATATGAAATTATTAAAACTATTTATAGCATTAAATCTAAGCGTAACTTTAGGGATTATAACTCCGTTATCTGCCAGTGCTGCTCCGAAAGTTGTAGAACAAGTTGCTGCGGTTGTTAATAACAATGTCATTTTAGAAAGCGATGTTAATGATATGTTAAAAACGATCAAAGCAAGCACCGATCCACAAAATCTACCTAATGATAAAATACTTAGACAACAAATTATCGATCGTTTAATTATCGAAAACCTAATTTTACAAAAAGCAGCCAAAGCTAAAATTACGGTTAGTGATGACGAGGTAACTGACGCTATTAATAGAATTGCTGCAGAAAATGGTATGAGCATCGACCAGCTTAGAAGTAGACTTTCGACAATGAAAATAAGTTATAGTGCCTATCGTGAAAGAATACACAATGACATGCTAATAGATAAGACTCGAATGCATGAAGTTAGATCAAGAGTCAAAATTTCAGAAAAAGAAATAGAAAATTTAGCAAAAAATATTGCTCGCCAACCAACCAATAATATTGATGTAAAAATCAGTCATATCTTGATTTCTGTTCCAGAAAAAGCATCTAAACAACAAATTGATAATGCAACAAATAAAGCACGAGATATCATTAATCGAGCCCAAAAAGGGGAAAGCTTTGCTAAATTAGCCACTTCATATTCAAACGATGATTTTGCATTAAAAGGTGGCAGTATGGGTTGGCATAAACTTAATGAATTACCTACTATCTTTGAAGAACGGTTAGTGCGAGCTCCTAAAGGTAGTATTATTGGACCTATCCGTTCTGGGGTTGGTCTGCATATTCTAAAAGTTGATGATACCCGTTCAGAAGCACCGAGAACTGTCACAATTGAAGAGGTAAATGCACGCCATATATTGATTAAAACAAATGTATTAGTCACCGACCAAATCGCAAAACAAAAATTAATTGATCTCCGTAAAGCAATCGTCAGTGGAGCCACAACCTTTGAAGCTGCTGCTAAAGCTAACTCTGAAGATACAGGTTCAGCAAGTAAAGGGGGCAACTTAGGTTGGAATCGTCCTGAAATTTATGATAATAGCTTTAGGACTGCTCTGATTCAGTTAAAAAAAGGAGAAATTAGCCAACCAATAAAATCAGCTTACGGTTGGCACTTAATCCAATTAATTGATAAAAGAAAAGCTGATGGAACAAATGCAATGAATAAAGATCAAGCTTATCGACTCATTTTTAATCGTAAATTTTCTGAAGAAGCCCAAGTATGGATTCAAGAAATAAAAGGCGACGCTTATATTAAAATTACAGGTGAAGATAAACATGAATAACCGTGTTCACCAAGGACATTTTGCCCGTAAAAGATTTGGGCAAAATTTTTTACATGATGATTACATAATCGAAAATATTGTCTCAGCTATACAGCCTAAAAAAGATCAAGCACTAGTCGAAATTGGTCCAGGGCTTGCGGCATTAACAATACCTATCAGTAAACATATTGATCATTTGACAGTTATAGAGATAGACAGGGATCTAGCTAGTAGGTTAATTGAAAATCCATTTTTAAATAATAAACTAACGGTTATAGAGCAAGATGCCCTAACCTTTGACTTCAATCAGTTAGCTGATCAATTAGGTAAACCATTAAGAGTATTTGGTAACTTACCTTATAATATCTCTACACCGTTAATGTTCCACTTATTTGAGCATGCAGACATCATCACTGACATGCATTTTATGCTACAAAAAGAAGTAGTAACTCGCTTAATTGCATCGCCTAACAGTAAACATTATGGTAGATTGAGCGTTATGGCTCAATATTATTGTCAGATTATTCCTGTTCTTGAAGTACCACCAACATCATTTAAACCTGCTCCAAAAGTTGACTCTGCTGTTGTTAAATTAATACCTTATAAAGAAAAGCCTTATCTTGTTAATGATATAAAAATACTTTCTCGCGTAACTACAGAGGCATTTAACCAACGACGTAAAACTATCCGTAACAGTTTAAGTAACTTGTTTACTGTTGAACAATTAACTGAATTAAATATTGATCCTAATTTACGTGCCGAAAACTTAACAGTACAGCAATACTGTCAACTTGCAAATTCATGGAGTTAACAGGAATGGCAAACTTACTTATTGGTGATATTCATGGTTGTTATGATGAGTTTATGCGCTTACTTGAAAAAGTGAAATTCTCATCATCGGATATTTTATGGTTAACAGGTGATCTAGTTGCTAGAGGTCCAAAATCATTAGAAGTTCTAAGATTTGTTAAACATAATGCTAACCAAATTCGATTAGTATTAGGTAATCATGACCTACATTTATTATCAATTTATGCCAATGTTACCCCTTCTAAAAAGAAGGATAATCTTGATGAAATTATTCGTGCACCAGATTTTGGTGAATTAATGGAATGGCTGCGTAGACAGCCATTGGTCCAAATTGACGAATCATTAAAGTTAATTATGACCCACGCTGGTATTTCACCACAATGGGATATCGAAACACTAAAAAAATGTGCTTATGATCTGAATGTTATGCTATCTAGTGATTCCTATATCCTATTCCTTGATAAAATGTATGGCAACTTTCCGGATGAATGGTTTCCTGAACTACAAGGATTAGATAGATTGCGTTATATTGCTAATGCATTAACTCGTATGCGTTTTTGTTATGAAGATGGTCGATTAGATTTTTATTACAAAAAATCACCTGAGCAAGCACCTTCGAAACTTAAACCGTGGTTTTTATTACCAAGCAAAATTCCAAACGAGTATGCAGTCGCCTTTGGCCACTGGGCTGCATTAAATGGAAAAGGTACACCAGATAATGTTTATGCACTCGATACAGGATGTTGTTGGGGTGGAAAATTAACGTGCTTAAGATTTGAAGATAAAAAATACTTCAAAAAGAAAAATATTGAAGCAAAAAATTAGATAAACTATCTATGAAAAGGATCATTTATTATGTCTGCTTTATCTGCCATTAAATCAATATGGAAAGTGATTAACTTAATAAGGGAAATATTTCTTAATCTAATATTTCTAATTATTATTATTTTAATCTTTAGCGTCATCGCATTAGTCCAAGAAACACAAAAACAAGAAATTATTCCACAATATGGAGCATTGGTGTTGGATATTGAAGGAGTAATTGTTGACAATACATTATACGGTGATGAAATTTATGCTTTACAAAGCAAAATTTATGGTAAAAAAGTAAATACCTCTCGTGAAAATAGTTTATTTGAGCTAACTCAAAAAATAGCTCAAGCAACAGCAGATCCAAAGATTACAAGCATGGTCATTAAATTAGATCATTTTGTTGGCGCTGATATGAGTTCACTACAATATATTGGTAAATATTTAACCAAATTTAGTAAGGCGAATAAACCAATTTATGCTTATGGTTCCAATTTTAATCAAAGCCAATATTATTTAGCTAGCTATGCTGATAAAATATATTTAACACCACTTGGTTCAGTTAATGTATATGGGTTAGCAGCTAACAACCTATACTATAAAACCTTACTTGATAATCTAAAAATTAACACTCATGTGTTTAGAGTGGGAACTTATAAGTCAGCCATCGAACCATTTATTCGTGATGATATGTCAGAAGAAGCAAAAAGCAATACAACACGTTGGCTAACACTTATGTGGAACAATTATCTTCAAGACATTTCAACACAACGGAAAAAAGCCGATACCCAATTGGTTCTAGCGCCAGAAACTATGTTGACTAATTTAAAAGCAGTTAATGGTAATATGGCTCAATATGCTATGTCTAATGGATTGGTCGATGAAATTGCATCTAATTACCAATTTGAATCTGAGCTTAATAAGCAACATCAAATCAGTATTTATGATTATCAACTTAAGTCAAAAGATACAAATTTAGATAGTGATAACGGAAACAATAAACCACTAATTGCGGTTGTATTTGTAAATGGTACTATTACCGATGGTGAAAATAGTAGTAATATCGCTGGTAGTCAAGACATTGTTGAACAATTGAAAAATATCCGTATAAATTTAAATAAACATAACACACAAGCAATAGTATTGCGAGTAAATAGCCCAGGAGGGAGTGTGGATGCGTCAGAAGCAATTCGTAGTGAATTAGAAGCATTACGTGATTACCAAATTCCTGTTGTTATCTCCATGGGCGGAATGGCTGCATCGGGTGGATACTGGATATCAACCGCATCAGATTACATAGTTGCAAGCCCAAATACAATTACCGGTTCTATTGGTATCTTCGGTATTATTCCAACATTTGAAAAATCTTTATCTCATATTGGTGTTTATAGCGATGGTGTAACTACCTCTCCATTAGCAAGTAATAACTTTGCGCAAGATCTACCAACCGAAATGAACCAACTAATTCAATTAAATATTGATAATGGCTATCAAACATTTATTTCGTTAGTAGCAAAAGCACGAAATATGACAACCGAACAAGTCGATAAAATTGGACAAGGTCAAGTTTGGCTTGGTTCAGAAGCAAGTAAGATTGGACTTGTTGATAAATTAGGTGACTTTGATGATGCAATTGAAACAGCAGCAACATTAGCTAATTTAACTGATTATGAAATTGACTGGCAAAAGCCAAAGGGAAATTGGTTTAATGCATTTTATTCAGATATGATAGCCATGTTGCCTAAATCAACGGCAGAAATATTTTTTGAACAACTTCCTGAAGCAAAACAACTTCAACAGCATGTTTCTTTATGGAATAAGTTTAATGATCCACAAAATCGCTATATTTATTGCTTAAATTGTGCTGATGTTCGTTAATATACTTAGTTCATTATCCGCCACATTTGTGGCAGATAATGTTTCTTTCTTTACGCTTAAAGAATAATTAATTATTTATTAAGCTATTTTTTCCTGATTGAGAAAAATAACGCATATGATTCATTGCTTCTTGAATATATTGATAATTCGGCACTTCATCAACTTCACGATTATGTAAATCCATATAATGACTGATACCTAATCGATTAACAAGATAAATATTATCAGATGTTCTCACCGCATAAGAACTATAATTAGACATCAAAAGCCAGTTACGTTCAGTTATAGGATTAAATAAATCATAACCTGTCGAATAATCACTTATATCATTTTTCACATATAAATAATGTTTCATTAAGGTAGGAACGACATCTTCATGGCTTGTTATTTTGGCACTATTATTTTTTAGGCTCTCTAATTCTTTACCACCAATAATAATAAAAGGCACCTTTGTTTGTGCATCTGTGTAATTACCATTATGCCCCCAAAATCCTAATTTATTATCATTCATCTCTTGAGCATGATCACCTGTAATAATCAATATTGTATTATCTAACGAACCTGATTCTACAAGCTCATCATAAATATTTTGTAGTAAATAATCATCATAATAAAC
Organism: Gilliamella sp. Gris1-4; assembly: GCF_001690335.1. Lineage (NCBI taxonomy): Bacteria > Pseudomonadati > Pseudomonadota > Gammaproteobacteria > Orbales > Orbaceae > Gilliamella > Gilliamella sp. Gris1-4. The sequence continues at coordinate 49,083 of NZ_LZHA01000024.1, forward strand.
ACTTTGCTTGTAACGATTAAAAATAGGCAAAGGATCAGTGTCATTACTCAATGTCATATAATTAAGATCACCAATAGGTTTGAATTTCACCGAAAAATCGTCTGGAAAGTCATAAGCATGAGGAGCATCATAGAATAAAAAAGAAAATGTTGGTCTAGATGTATCTCGTAGTTTATACCATGCAAGCCAATCATCAGTGATTTGTTTATCTCGACTAGATGCAGAACCATCTTTACTACTAATTCTTAAATTTTTGATGGTAACAAAGGCTGTTCGATCAAATTCTGGAGCAGTCACTTTAGCTGACGTAAAAATCCCAATATTATAGTTTTCTTTCTGTAGTGTTGTGATAAAGAGTGAAGGAACACTATTTCGTAAAAATGAATCCCAATAAGTACCTGGAATACCATAAAACAAACCAAAAATACCTGTACGTGTTGCATTACCAGTTGAATAATGATTATCAAAAATGACCCCATTATTCTGCTTAACAAAACGAAATGTATTAGGCGAAATTTCTTCACTAAACGTATCATATCGCCAAGAATCCAAAACAATAAACATAATATTTTTAGTTTTTTTATTTTCTGGATTAATCACCAAAGGATTTTTCGGGTAATCAACACTAGCATTACTATTATCTTTGTTATACACGACTTTTCGTTGCCCTTTTTCGTCAAAAAAATTCATGATTTTTTTCGACGTAAATGGTCGATAAAGTGGAATATATTCTTTCACTACCATAATAGGCGAATAAGCATAATAAAATGCAATCATGTGCACAACATGACTAATTAAAAATGAACTAAAAAGAAATATTGTTGATAATAAAACAATTCTTGAATTTTTATGCAATGAAGTTAATTTGTTATTGAGCAAGTAAAGAATAAAATACTCGGTGCAAAATACAACAACAATAAGCGTAAACATTAAAAAATAGGTAATTATCGAAAAATCGACAACCTGTCCAGACAAAACCATGGATAAGACAGATTGATTTACGTGAAATCGATACTGTTGAAATACAATAGTATCGATATATAATCCAATTTGAATAAAGCTAAATATTGCAGCTAAAATAATATTGCGAATAGCTTGTTTAAACCATAAAAGAGGTATACAAACAACCAAAAGTAATAAATAAGCCGAGAAAAAATGCCCCAATACAGCAAATATTGAAAATGCCACACTCGGCCAATTAAATGATGCCTCGGGGACAAGAAAGAAACGAATTGATAGTATTGATGAAATAAATAGATTAATTAAGGCAAAATAGTATAATTTTTTCATAGTGTTAAGTAAGTTATTAATTCATTATAATAAGAATTTTACTGTATTTTATATTGAAACATAGTCTTTCCTGAAACTTTTTAATAAACTAGTACTAAAAAAATACGATTCTAATAAAATTTTAACAAAAAAGGCTCAATTTAGAGCCCTTTTAGTTGAATTAAATGCAATTATCGACGATCTGCAAAAATTCTTAACAACATAATGAATAAGTTAATAAAATCAAGATAAAGGGTTAGTGCACCTAAAACAACAAATCTCCTAAACATATTAGGATCATCCTGCGATAATTGATCGCCAAATTCTTTCAGGTTTTGCGTATGATAAGCTGTTAATCCAGCAAAAACAAATACACCAATATACGTAATAGCCCACATCAACGGCTGGCTTTGCATGAAGATATTAACGAGCGAAGCGATTATAATACCCACTAATCCCATAAATAAAAAGCTTCCAAAACCAGACAAATCACGTTTAGTGGTATAACCATAAAGAGCCAAAGCTGCAAACATTCCAGCTGTAATAAAAAATACACTTGCTATTGATGATGAAGTATAAACAATAAAATAAATCGAAAATGTGCAACCATTTAAAACCGAATAAAACATGAATAATGTTGTCGCAACAGCTCCAGAAAGGCGATTAATCAATGCAGAAATGGCAATAACTAAAGCAAATTCAGCAATAAGTAACACCCACATACCTTGATATAAAACGTTCAAAAGCGCATAGTTATTGGATGCAAACCAAGCAACTAGGGCTGTTAAAAGCAATCCGACGGCATCCAACCATAAACATGACTAATATATGTTTGCATGCGATTACTAGATTGTTCAATAATCGAGCCATTAGGTGAATTATTTCTCATTAATTACCTCTAGTTAAAAAAGAATGACATAACTTAATATCATTATATACTAAATAAATACTAATACCATTTTCTCAATGTTTCTTTATCTGTTTTTTTTGCTTCAACCCAAGTTTCGCCTTGGGGCGTTCGTTCTTTTTTCCAAAAAGGCGCTTCGTTCTTTAATACATCCATAATGAACTCTACTGCTGCAAACGCATCTGAACGATGTGCGCTACTTGCTCCCACAAAGACAATCTTTTCATTTGCGATAATTTCACCTACTCGATGAATTACCGCAACTCGACTTAATTGCCACCGCTCTCTAGCTTGGGCTATGATATTAGCTAAGACTTTCTCTGTCATTCCTGCATAATGTTCTAAAAATAAGCTTATCGTTTGTTTTTCATTACTACGAACTTTGCCCATAAAAGAGACAACAGCACCATCTTGTGGTAATTGTGAAAGCCAATCGTTTAACTTATTAACATCAATCGGCTGCTCACTAACATTGATAAGATC
>NZ_LZHA01000025.1:0-1530 GCF_001690335.1 Gilliamella sp. Gris1-4
AATTATTAGTTTAAGGAAAGATTATGAAAAAGGGCGAAAAGAAAAAAGTGGGTCGCCCAAGTGAACTAGCTGAATGCTTAATTAAGGCTAAAGAATACTTGCTTGGGGACTATGAAACATTTGGGGATGTAGTGCCAAGTGTTGCAGGTCTTGCTTGTTATCTTGGTAAGCACAAGTCATCAATGTATGAGTATGCAAAACAAAACAAAGAGTTTTCCGACACGCTAGAAGCAATTAAAACGTTACAAGAGAATAAACTAATAAATGGTGGGCTAACTAGCTCATTCAATCCAACAATCACTAAGCTAATGCTATCTAATCACGGCTATAGCGAAAAACAAGAAATAGACCACCAATCATCCGACGGCTCGATGTCACCAAAACCAACACGAATAGAGCTAGTCACACCCGCAGAGTAAACGTCATGACAACAGCACAAATACAGTTACCTAAAAAATTGATATCTGTGTTTGTAGCCGAAAATGTCAGATATCGTGGTGCGTACGGCGGTCGAGGTAGCGCTAAAACTCGTTCATTTGCATTAATGACAGCGATTAAAGGCTATCAATTTGCAGAAGCCGGTGTAAGCGGGGTAATACTGTGCGCCCGTGAGTTTATGAACTCGTTAGCTGATTCTTCTATGGAAGAAGTAAAGCAGGCTATTCGCTCGGTTGATTGGTTAGCTGATTACTACGACATCGGTCAAAACTATATCAGAACAAGAAATGGATTGGTTAGTTATGTGTTCTGCGGATTACGTCATAATCTAGACAGTATTAAATCAAAAGCGCGTATATTGCTATGCTGGGTTGATGAAGCGGAAAATGTTTCGGAAATTGCATGGCGAAAGTTAACCCCTACGGTTCGTGAGACTAACTCCGAAATATGGGTAACGTGGAACCCCGAAACAGAGGGAAGCCCAACAGATATAAGATTCAGACAAACCCCGCCAGATAATGCCATCATCGTTGAGATGAATTATAACGATAATCCATTTTTCCCTGATGTGTTAGAGCAAGAGAGATTAAACGACTTGGCCCGATTGGATTATGCGTCATATGCTTGGGTGTGGGAGGGAGCATACCTAGAGAATTCAGATAAACAAGTTTTAAGTGGTCGATATGTTGTTGAAGAATTTGATGACAACCTGCACAAACAAGCAGACCGTTTATTGTTCGGTGCTGACTTCGGCTTTGCAAATGACCCAAACACATTAATCCGCTCATTTATTTTGAACGATTGTCTGTATATCGAATATGAAGCATACGGCGTTAATATCGAACTCGACGAAATGCCAGCTTTTTATGATTCAGTGCCAGAGTCAAGAAAATGGCCGATTAAAGGTGATTGCTCAAGACCTGAAACAATCAGTCACATCAAGCGCAAGGGTTTTAATATCTCAGCAGCAAAAAAATGGCAGGGCAGTGTTGAGGACGGTATCGCATATCTGCGAGGGTTTAAAAAAATTATTATCCATCCTCGCTGTAAACATACCGCAACCGAAGCTCGGTTATATAGCTATAAAACTGA
>NZ_LZHA01000026.1:0-4408 GCF_001690335.1 Gilliamella sp. Gris1-4
TTAAGCTTACGGTTTTCAGCCTCCAGCTCCTTTAAGCGTTTGATATCCGAAGTTTCCATTCCGCCGTATTTTTCCCGCCATTTATAAAAAGTTGAATTACCCATGCCATATTTACGGCAGAGTTCCTTGACAGGAATACCTGCTTCAGCTTCTTTTAAAATAGCGACGATTTGATGTTCAGTCATTTTTTTCATAATTAAATCCCCTTTTACTTTTATCATAGAGAATTTTCTACTTTTTTGCTGTACTATTTTAGGGGATAGTTACATAGTAATCCTAAAACGTTTGATATTGAAAAAGAATATAATGTTTTTGTCGACAAATTATTCGATTTATATAAACAATATTGTGAAAATCACAATGTATATTTATCGACTGATGAAGATACATATAATGAATTTATTGATCATTATATACATCAGCAATCAGAAGATGATTCTCAGGACGATATATTACTAAAACAATATTTACGTCAAACTAAAAAAATAGACGGGATTCAATGGGCATTCTTTTATGTTAATACGCCAGCCATCCCTAGCTATATTAACGTTATTCATACCGAAAACCATGATGCCATGGGCAATAATGGTTAGTTGTTGAGTGTTTTATTCAGCTCTGGAAACAAAAACATGGGCAAAATCCCGTGTTTATTGTTATTTGGTTTTATAGTGGTATACAATTTTCAAGAAATTTTTGCTCATCATCATAGCTAGAAAAAAAGTTATAACTTGTTGGGTTATCGTCATATTTGATCGATACAATGCATTTAAATACAACTGTTTGACCTCTAGAATTATAAAGTTCTTGTTGTGTATTATAAATTTTTACCACCTTTTCCTTGATAGGGAAAAATGATTGAATGGAAAGATTATTTTCCAGCCATAAATAATATCCGCCACTTATTGTTAATATTAATAACACTATAGCAAATACCCAAAATTTTGAGTGGGAAGTTGTTTTGCTTGATATAATAATTGAATCATTCATCCCTAATATCCTATATTAACTCACTAAACTTAAACATACCTATTCTTGGTTTAATTCCACATGGGTTAAAGGAAGAAAACGATATAAATTACGGTATTGATTAAGTTTATTATTAGCTTTAGTTAATTGTTCTGCTGTTAATTGCGATTTTAATTCTTGAACTTTATTAAATGCTTGAGCTTGATTATGTTCTGCCAATAAACTGTACCAAACATAGGCAAAAATGTTATTTTTTGGAATATCAACACCTTGCTCATGCATATCGGCAAGTTCAAACCACATTTGATAAATATCAGAAGATGAAAGCATCTTATCAGCATAAATATATTTCGACTCGGTATAAGTCTGTTCAGGTAATGCCGAAACATAATCGGCTAAATCATTTCTTAATAAAATCGCTTTAGTATGTTGGTAAATGCTATTGGGAGTTTGACGATAATCAGAATTTAAATAAGAATCTACAGTATAATACTTGATAAGTAATTCGGCAGCATTGACATTACCAGATTTAAGTAGCATTTTGATATCTGAAAGATACTTATTATCTCTTGAATCGTAATATAACCGAGTATGTTTTAATAATTCAATGATCGCATAATGATTTTGATTATCTGCTAACTTGTTAAGTTCTTTTTGATATTGCTCATCTGTTTTTGTAAATTTGTAGTATTTCAATTTTAAGAATTGCTTATATTGATCATCCTTATAGATGCTATCAATCCAAGAAAAAATTAAATTTTGCTCTGGTGTACAAAGAAAATAATTCTTATTTAATTGTTTAACTAATTCTCTCTGCGCCAAGGTATTGCCCTGTGTTGCTAACTCAATTGCGGCTTTGCAACCCTCATAAGTTTTTAGGCCATTACGATCAGAATTATGTTTTGTAAGATGATAAATCACTTTAGGTGACGGATTATTTTCCTTTTGTACCTTTAGCCAATCCTCACCATCAACCATTACCGTTGGTGAACGGTAAGTTTGCTGATGCTCAATGTATTGTGTGGTTAACCATTCAAATTCAGGGTGTGATTTGTCGATAGTGATCAAAAAATTTTGTGCTGGCACATAATATTGTTGTGCCGCCAAGTCAAGATATCGCCAAGCTTCATGATAATTTTGCTCAATGTTTTTGCCTAAATAATAAATTACCCCTACCCGATAATTTGCCGCTGCATACCCTAAATCGGCGGCCTGCTTGTAATATGATATTGCTGTGTTGGTATCTTGAAGAATAAAATCATATACCGTACCAAATCGGTATAAAATTATTGGATTATTAGGCTCAATCTTCAATGCAGCTTGGTAAAGCTTGATTAATTCATTGCTTGACTTACCCATAAGTTTTTCAGCATCACGATAAAAACCATAAGCAATTCCACGATGTTGAGCTAATGCCAGCAAAGGAGAAGTATGAGGGAATTCTTCAAAATCGCTATAGGATTGTAGCTCTTTTTCAAGTTGAGCATAAAAAATTTGTTCATCTTTTAAATTATCACCAAATATCGCTTCTATGGTTTTACTGGCGTTTTCAATATAAAGACTATTGGCATAATCGAGTTTAGATTGTATTTTTCTTAATGTATCAGGATAAATTGATTCAAAAAAAGTACCATATTCAATAGTTTGGTTATTATCGATATTTTCATAAATAGGTTTAATTACATTAAGTAAAAATTGTTCTTGCAGGGGTTGCTCATTAGACGATTGAATATCGAAATTAACATTAGGATTAATGTTCATCCCTAAATGATAATATGTTGCCGCTTCCTTGGGATCCCTTTCAACGCCTAAACCGTTTAAATAAAGCCAAGCTAGCTGAAAAGCCATTTTTTGCCTAGTCTCATCTTTAAGTGATCTACCATTTACAAATTCAATTAACCATTTAGCTGCCCATGGGTAATTAGGTTGTTCTGATTTTGAACCATCTATCTGGCCTCCGTTCAAAAAATATTCGACTATCTCGGTTGCTGCATCCCATTCATCATTATATTTCATATTCCCCAAACTCTGTTCAAGCCAATATAAAGCCATTTTGGGGTTATTAACTTTATTTTTATAGAGTTGATAAAGTTGATATTGCGATGCATCGTAAGATCCAAAATCATCACTTTGGCTTGCCATTTCATAGTATTTTATTGCTTTATCATAATCAGCTTTAACCTCTATGCCTTGATGATAAAGCTTACCTAATACGTATTGAGCTAGACCTACGCCATTTTTCATCAATTGCTTGTCAAATTTACTGTTTCCTTTAGTTATACTAAGTTTTGCTTTATCTGAAATGGGTGATGCGGCCTTCTCTAACCAATACAAACCTTTTTTAATATCTTTAGCGACTAATTTTCCCTCAATATAGGCTATGCCCAAGTCTGTTTGGGCAAGGGGAGATGGGGATGAATTTTTGGCTGCTTTAGTTAAAAATTCGATATATTTATCGGCAGATTTATCTTTGCACCCAGCAAATCTTTTATCTTTTGACTCAAGATAAAATTGATTAGGGAGGCAACGCCAATTATCATTTTCATTCAAAGGGTTATAAGCCATAGCAACTTGATACTGTGCAACAGTATCTTTATTATTCGTAGCCAGAAACCAAACATTTTGAGAAATTGTTTCGGTAAAAGCATAATTTGAAAAAGTACAACATATTAAAAATAAAGATAATAATTTTATATTTTTCATTGTGTAATAATCCATATTAATCATGTTCAAATTCAAAATAGACATCGGGATTTTCTATAAAGTTAGCAACGTTGAATAAATTTATTTGAACTTATTTCCAATAAAAAGGAGGCAAATAGCCTCAATAAGTTTCATCGTATGGCAAAAGATTTCACTTTTTAACAATAATATTCATAGTGTTAGCTTAATATATTACCTAATGCTGGAAAATGGAATACTTTTAATCTTGGCGACAATATAAAAATAAAATAAAATAAAATCAATACTCTACCGGAACGTTTTTTATTGAGAAATAGAACAACATATAACCTTTTCTGATTGATATTAATTAATCGTTTAATATCAAATAAATAGATTATATTTTATTAGTAATATGTAATTTAGCTTATTTAATCGTTGGCAAAATATCTTCGACTTTTATGTATTATTTTTGTTGTCATTAGGGCGTGTTGATCTTTCATGATTATTTTTTAGACGGCATGATGTGAGTTATAATAATTCAGCCAAAAACAACCATAACTCGATTCATCATGCCAAGAACAATGCTAACAGATAAACGGTGGGAAAAGCTACTACAAATAATGAAAAATACCGGCCGAGTTTATAATAAATCCGAGCATCGGATGACGTTTGAAGGGATCCTTTTCCGAATGAGAACCGGTATTCCTTGGCGAGATTTGCCAGAAGAGTTTGGTGAATGGAGCACTGTCTATAGGCGATTTAATTTGTGGTCTAAAAA
>NZ_LZHA01000027.1:0-48516 GCF_001690335.1 Gilliamella sp. Gris1-4
ATTACCACCACAGCTCTGACCTATTTGCTCGGAATACTCCGTTGCAGCGCCTGTACTATGTTGATGAGCCCTGATAATCGAGCCATCTAGGAACACCCATTCAAAATCCGCTAGTTGTGATAAATATTTGAAAATATCAACTAATATTCCTTTTTTAGACCACAAATTAAATCGCCTATAGACAGTGCTCCATTCACCAAACTCTTCTGGCAAATCTCGCCAAGGAATACCGGTTCTCATTCGGAAAAGGATCCCTTCAAACGTCATCCGATGCTCGGATTTATTATAAACTCGGCCGGTATTTTTCATTATTTGTAGTAGCTTTTCCCACCGTTTATCTGTTAGCATTGTTCTTGGCATGATGAATCGAGTTATGGTTGTTTTTGGCTGAATTATTATAACTCACATCATGCCGTCTAAAAAATAATCATGAAAGATCAACACGCCCTAAGTTTTTTTGCTGATTTTTAGCGAAAATTAAAAAAATTTGTTTGGCAAACAAAATAGACTTGCACTTATGCTAATGGGTTGTTATTCTTTCTTCTTGTGATTTTGAATGAGGTTTATGGCAATGACATTTTCTGAAGTAACGAAAACATTTGCAACGAGCTTGCCTGGTACTGATAGTTATGTAAAGCTAAGAAAGGCAATGAGAGCACTAATTCAAGAAGATCCAAAAAATGCATCGGTTTATTTTTTGATTTTTGGATTTGCTCGTACATATGTTATGTTATATGAAGATCAAGAAGTATCGCCGCAATTTGCCGAAGATAATCAAAAGCTAATGTTATCGTATCTTAATATTTTAGATGAAGCATTAAAAAAACAAGATGAAAAGTGCATATATCAAGCATTGAATAAAGTTGTTAATGAATACGAAAATAGCAAAAAGGTTTTTTAAAATTATAGCCTGACATGAAAATGTCGGGCTGTTTTGTTTTTAGTTTAATTAAATATTTCTTAGGAAAAATCATGATAATTTTAGTTAGTATGACAGGAATTATTAACACCTTAGGTACTATTATGCGATCTAGGGCGGGTTGATTTTTTCAATAAATATTAAAAAACCCGCTCCTTAAAGGCGGGTTTTTATTTTGCATGGAAATAAAGTAGTTAATCTGTGCAAAAAAATTAAAAATAGAATTAGCATGATAAGACTACAAGATTTTTGATACCTATAAATAAGTTCTAAAAACTATAATTATAGATAGTAATGGGCATAAACTAAGATAATAAGTAAGGTGTGATATGAAAGTTTTAAAATTTGGAGGAACATCTGTTGCTAACGCAGAACGCTTTTTGCGAGTTGCAGAAATTATTGAAAATAATGCTAAACAAGAGCAAACCGCCACTGTTTTATCGGCACCTGCTAAAATTACCAACCATTTAGTTGCTATGGTTGAAAAAACAGTTGCTGGGCAAGATATCAAAAGTAACATTTATGATGCTGAAAAGATATTTGCAGATCTATTAGCAGGTCTTGCAAAAGCTCACCCTAATTTTGCTTATGAAGAGATGAAGCATTTTGCTCTTAATGAATTAAAGCATGTTAAGCAATTACTTGAAGGTATCTGCTTACTCGGTCAATGTCCTGATAGTATCAATGCATCAATTATTTGTCGTGGAGAAAAGCTATCAATTGCTATTATGCAAGAACTTCTCAAAGCAAGAGGCCATACGATCACGGTAATAGATCCTGTTGCTATGCTTATTGCAGAAGGTGGTTATTTAGAATCGACTGTTAATATACCTGAATCGACTCATCGAATTGCTGAAATGCACATTCCACAAGACAATTTTATTCTAATGCCCGGTTTTACCGCCGGTAATGAAAAAGGTGAATTAGTTGTGCTTGGACGAAATGGTTCTGATTATTCTGCAGCCGTATTAGCAGCTTGTTTAAGAGCAAATAGCTGTGAAATATGGACCGATGTTGATGGAGTTTATACTTGTGATCCCCGTATTGTACCAGATGCCAAATTACTAAAAACAATGTCTTATCAAGAGGCGATGGAACTTTCATATTTTGGAGCAAAAGTGCTTCATCCAAGAACTATTTTACCTATTGCCCAATTTCAGATTCCTTGTTTAATCAAAAATACAAATAATCCTGATGCGCCAGGCACATTAATTGGTGCTAATATTGTTGACTCAACCACACCTGTAAAAGGTATTACCAATTTAAATAACATGGCAATGATCAATGTTTCAGGTCCTGGATTAAAAGGTATGGTTGGTATGTCGGCACGTGTTTTTTCTGCGATGTCTTATGCTGGCATTTCAGTTGTACTTATTACTCAATCATCATCTGAATACAGCATTAGTTTTTGTGTGCCACAAACAGAACTTTATCGTGCAGAAGAAGCTTTAAGTGATGAATTTTTCTTAGAATTAAAAGATGGATTACTTGAACCTATCGAAGTGAGCGAAAGGCTTGCTATTATCTCTGTAGTGGGCGATGGTATGCGTACTTTACGAGGTTTATCAGCTAATTTCTTTACAGCATTAGCCAGAGCTAATATTAATATTGTGGCTATAGCACAAGGTTCATCTGAACGCTCAATTTCAGTTGTAGTTGATAATGATGTTGCTGTAATGGGCGTTCGTGTTGCGCATCAGATGTTATTTGGTACTGATAAAATGCTTGATGTCTTTGTTATTGGTGTTGGTGGGGTCGGTGGTGCGCTTGTCGACCAAATTGGACGTCAACAGAAATGGCTTAAAAACAAACAGATTGATTTGCGAGTATGTGGTTTGTTTAACTCTAAACACAGCATAACCAATAGAGACGGTATTGATCTTAGTAATTGGCGTGATCAAATCAAACAGAGTGATACTAAATATTCATTAGATAGTATTATTGAGTTTGCCAAATCTAATCGATTACTTAATCCGATTCTCGTTGATTGTACTTCTAGTAGCGAAGTATCTGACAAATACGCTGATTTTTTAGCTAATGGCTTTCATGTCGTTACACCAAATAAAAAAGCAAATACTAGCTCAATGGCCTACTATTTACGCTTACGCCAAGAAGCTGCAAAAAGTAAGCGTAAATTCCAATATGATACCAATGTAGGGGCTGGGTTACCGGTAATTGAAAATCTTCAAAATCTACTTAATGCAGGTGATGAGTTAATCAAGTTTTCGGGAATTCTATCTGGATCGCTTTCTTTTATATTTGGTAAACTTGATGAAGGCATGTCACTGTCTGAAGCAACTAAATTGGCTAAAGAGAAAGGTTTTACTGAACCTGATCCTCGAGACGATCTATCTGGAACCGATGTAGCTAGAAAGTTACTTATTTTAGCTAGAGAATCAGGTTTACAATTAGAATTGGATCAAATCAATGTCGAATCCGTATTACCTCCTGAATATGCACAAGGTAGCATTGATGATTTCATGACCAAATTACCGCAGTTAGATGCACATTTTAAAGCAAAATCTGAACAAGCAACAAAAGGAGGTAAAGTTCTACGTTATGTGGGTAGCATAGAAAACCATCAATGCAGTGTTAGAATTGAAGCTGTCGATAGTGAAGATCCTCTTTATAAAGTCAAAAATGGCGAAAATGCCTTAGCTTTTTATACTCGTTATTATCAACCTATTCCTCTTGTATTACGTGGTTATGGTGCTGGTAATGATGTTACTGCAGCAGGTGTTTTTGCTGATATTTTACGTACAACATCAGGTAAAATCGGAGGTTAAATGAGTCATAAATCTTTAACTGTTTATGCGCCTGCATCAATGGCTAACATTAGCGTTGGTTTTGATATATTGGGCGCAGCAATTAGCCCGATTAGTGGCGCTATGCTTGGTGACTGTATTACAGTTAAATCTGCTAACGAATTTTCCCTTACTAGCAAAGGTCAATTTGTCAAAAAGCTACCACGTGATCCAAAATGTAATATTGTATTTCAATGTTGGCAGCGATTTTGTCAAGCAATGGGTAAAACTTTACCTGTTAGTATGACTCTTGAAAAAAATATGCCAATTGGCTCTGGTTTAGGTTCAAGTGCGTGCTCAGTAGTTGGTGCATTGGTTGCATTAAATGAGTTTTTTGATAAACCTTTTAATGAATTTGAAATGTTATCCATGATGGGAGAACTTGAAGGTCGTATTTCGGGCAGTGTGCATTATGATAATGTTGCGCCATGCTATTTAGGTGGGATGCAACTTATTCTTAATGAGATGGGTATTATTAGTGAGTCGATTCCGCATTTTGATGATTGGTATTGGGTGATGGCTTATCCAGGAATAAAGGTATCAACGGCTGAAGCACGTGCAATTTTACCTGCTCAATATCAAAGGTCTGATTGTGTAGCACATGGTTGCTATGTGGGGGGATTTTTGCATGCTTGTTATACCAAACAACCTAAGCTGGCTGCCACAATGCTTTTTGATAATATTGCTGAGCCTTATCGTAAACAATTATTACCTAATTTTGATGAAACTCAAAAACGGGTTAAGCAACTTGGTGCTTTGTCATCGGGGATTTCAGGTTCAGGGCCAACAATGTTTGTGATTGCAGATAAACTTGAAACAGCTCAGCAAATTGAATTATTACTTAAAAAATATTATTTGCAAAATGATGAAGGTTTTACTCATATTTGTAAAATTGATACTCAAGGAACAAGAGTTATTTAATGTTTACTATAAAAAGTAGAGTTAAATATAACAAAAATGCCAACTATTATTGAACAAGTTGATATTACGAAGAGTGAAATATTACAGCATAAAGATAACCGGAAAATATTATGAAATTATATAACTTAAAAGATCATTCCCAGCAAGTTAGCTTTGCACAAGCAGTTCAACAAGGATTAGGAAGAGGACAAGGTTTATTCTTTCCTCAACAATTACCTAAATTTTCATCATCCGAAGTTGAGTCGTTATTAAAACTTGATTTCATTACTCGAAGTGCCAAAATCTTATCTGCTTTTATTGGTGATGAGATTAGCTGTGATGATATGCATAGACTTGTTAAAAATGCATTTCAATTCCCTGCTCCAGTAACTTCTGTGGAAGCAGATATTGGTTCATTAGAACTATATCATGGACCAACATTAGCATTTAAAGATTTTGGTGGACGCTTTATGGCGCAAGCTTTAGTGCAAGTTGCTGCTGACAAAAAAATTACTATTTTGACTGCTACTTCTGGCGATACTGGTGCGGCTGTTGCTCATGCGTTTTATCATTTACCAAATATTCGCGTCGTGATTTTATACCCAGAAGGTAAAATTAGTCCATTACAAGAAAAGTTATTTTGTACTTTAGGTGATAATATACATACAATTGCTATTCAAAGTGACTTTGATGCGTGTCAAGCCTTAGTTAAAAAAGCATTTGATGATGAAGATTTGAAAAAAACAATAGGTTTAAACTCCGCTAACTCAATTAATATTAGCCGATTATTAGCACAAATCTGTTACTATTTTGAAGCTTTTGCACAACTCACATCAACCCAACGTGAACAGCTGGTTATTTCTGTGCCGAGTGGCAATTTTGGTAACTTAACTGCAGGTCTACTTGCGAAAACAATGGGATTACCTATTAAACGTTTTATTGCCGCAACGAATGCCAATGATACAGTACCTCGTTATTTAGAAACCGGTAAGTGGGAACCTCACGCAACCATTGCAACATTATCGAATGCAATGGATGTAAGCCAACCAAATAACTGGCCACGTATCGAAGAGATTTATAAGCGTGAGGGATGGGATCTTAAATCACTCGGTCATGCTACTGTTTCGGATGAAGTTGCTAAGCAAACTGTTTGTGAACTTGATCAAAAAGGTTACTTATCTGAACCTCATGGTGCAATTGCTTATCGAGCACTGCGTGATCAGTTACAAGAGGGTGAATATGGACTATTTTTAGGTACGGCACATCCTGCTAAATTTAAAGAAGTGGTTGAAGATATTTTAGGTAAATCAGTTCCATTGCCTAAAGAGTTAGCAGAGCGAGCTGATATGACGTTACTTTCTCATTGTATGCCTGATGATTTTGCTAAATTAAGCGATTTTCTCATTAAATTAAATTGGTAAGTGTTTTATGCCACCAAAAAGGTGGCTAATTTTTGAATGTTTAGTGAATCTTCATCATCTTATATTTTAATACTATCGATGATAAAACTAACATTTAAGGTGAATAAACCATACTTTTTTTCTAGTATAGTGATTAACGTTACAACAATTAGACCCTTGTTTAAATCAAAATTTTCAGATATTGTAATGATTATTTTGTTGCCGTAAGGATACATTTATGCACTGTCCTTTTTGTAATGCAGATGATACAAAGGTGATCGATTCACGTCTTGTTGGTGAAGGATTTCAAGTCCGACGTAGACGGCAATGTGTTGAATGTAATGAAAGATTTACTACATTTGAAGTTGCTGAATTAATTATGCCTAATGTCATTAAAAGCAATAAAGTTCGCGAACCATTCAATGAAGATAAATTACGTAATGGTATGAAAAGGGCTCTTGAAAAACGCCCAGTGAGTTTTGATGCCATTGAAGATGCGATTACACGTATAAAATCTAAACTAAGAGCAACAGGTGAACGTGAAGTCCCAGCAAAATTAATTGGTGACTATGTGATTGAAGAACTTAAAAATCTAGATAAAATTGCTTATATTCGTTTTGCTTCGGTTTATTTTAGTTTTGACGATATCGAACAATTTAGTAATGAAATTGCTAAGTTACAACAAAAATAATCAACAATATGACTGCAATTTGCAATAAAGATCACTTCTATATGCAACAAGCCATTGATTTGGCTAAGCTTGGTCGTTTTACAACAACACCAAATCCTAATGTTGGCTGTGTCATTGTTAAAGATGATCAAATAATTGGCAAAGGTTATCACCAAAAAGCTGGTGAGCCTCATGCCGAAGTTCATGCACTAAAAATGGCTGGTGATGAGGCAATCGGCGCAATAGCTTATGTGACATTAGAGCCTTGTAGTCATTTTGGTCGAACACCTCCTTGTGCTGATGCGCTTATTAAAGCTGGCATCATTCGTGTAGTAATTGCGATGCAAGATCCTAACCCTAATGTTGCAGGTAATGGTATTAAACGCTTAAAAGAAGCAGGAATAGATGTCACCATTGGCGTTTTAACTGAGCAAGCAGAAGCTATTAATAAAGGCTTTTTAAAACTCATGCGAACAGGTTTGCCTTATATTCAACTTAAACTAGCCGCCTCATTAGATGGTAAAATTGCCATGGCATCTGGTGAAAGCAAATGGATAACATCAAATAAGGCAAGAGAAGATGTGCAACAGTTCCGAGCTCAAGCAAGCTGTATTTTAAGTACTCGTGCGACTGTGCAAGCTGATAATGCAAGTTTAACAGTTAGATATAACGAATTACCTGATGAAATAAAAAAAATCTACCTACCGGAAAAAATTCGGCAACCTATTCGTGTAATTATTGACAGTCAAGATCAGCTAATAGGTACTGAAAATATTTTCAATCAGCCAGGTGAAACATGGGTAGTACGAAAAAAAGATAACCTTATTGCAAAACAAAATACCAAATTAATTATAGAATCATCTAGTTGTAAACAAATAGATTTATCTAAATTGTTTGCATTATTAGCCGAAAAACAAATAAATTCGGTTTGGGTTGAAGCTGGTGCTCATCTGGCTGGAGCTCTAATAGAACAAGATTTAGTGGATGAATTAATTATTTATTATGCACCAAAATTACTTGGTCATAATGCGTTAGATATGTGTATATTGCCAAATCTGCAAAAGCTTTCATTAGCACCACAATTTCAATTTGAATCGGTTGCTATGGTGGGCGATGATCTTCGACTTATTTTAAAAAGAAAATTACTTGCAACTTTGTAAAGGGTTAATAACTTTTTTCAGTAACATTCAAAACTAAAAATTTAATAGTAAGTTAGCCGGTATGTATCAAATAACAAGATTCGCCACACTTGATATCGATCTTTTTTTTAATTTAGATGAGTATCGTATTATCGAAGACTTCGGTTATGGTGATATTTCAGGAATAGGAAAAGTCTGTGGTTATCAAATTCTCTTTTTTTATATTTCGGATAATGTTGAGGCATTATCAATTGATGAAGTTATAGACAACACTTTCTTATGTGATAAAGCAAATCAAATTTTAGGTTTTCTTGGTTTTGACTTTAAAATTGGTCAGTCGTTTAAGTTAACCAATCAGTTTAATCATAATTATAGATTTAAAGATCATATCTATGAAGATCACGTGCGTTATTATTATGTTTTCGATAACATTTTTATTACTTTAGGTATTAATTTGGAAGGGATTTTGGTTTCATTTGAAATGGTTAACAATCAATGTATTATCAATAATCGCCTTGAAATTTTTAGATCTTAGCATTGTCTTTAAATTTTACTTAAAACATAAAGTTGCTAGCCACTGTTAGTCATTTTCAAGAGATCGTGTAAAATCCCATGAGTATAAACAAGGTTACTTATGGGATTATTAATACTAACTACCTTGAAGAATTGCTAATAAATCCTCCGGAGTTTTAACTGCGTGAATTCGTGTTAGCGTATCTTTAGCAATCACTGCTCGGGTTAGTTGACGTAAAATATCTAAATGTTCATTGGTTTTTGCAGCAATACCAATGACAACATAAGCTATATTATTATCTTCGTCCCAATTGATTCCTTCAGGATAATATATGATTTTGATTCCAGTTTGGATAACACTATCACGTTTTTCCGTTGTGCCGTGTGGAATGGCGATTCCGTTACCTAAAAAAGTCGAAATTTGTTTATCACGATCAAACATTGCTTGGGTATAGTCATCTTTGACTAACTTAGCTTGGATCATCTTTTCTGATACATCTTTAATTGCTTCTTTTTTAGAATAGGATCCAGTTACGATTGAAATATCATGTACTGTCAAATTTAATGTGCTCATTTCTATTCCTTACTAAAATGAATATACCGAAATAAATCGGTATATTTCTTGATTGATTAAACTGATTTTTTGGCAACTAATTGTCGATTTTGATGAATACGTACTAAACCTAATAAAATAGCGCCAACTAGTGCTCCTACGAAGATACAGACTACCCATAAAAATGGTTTATTAACTAATGGCAGAACTAAAAATCCTCCATGTGGCGCTGGAACTTGAATTTGACATATGAATGTCAATACTGATGCAATTGCAGAAGATAACATCATAATTGGAATTACTCGCAAAGGATCCTTAGCCGCAAATGGGATTGCACCTTCTGTAATATGTGTCGAACCTAAAACATAGTTAACAAGTCCAGCAGCACGTTCTTCTTCTGTGAAAGCTTTGCTGCGGAAAATAGTGGTAGAGAATGCAATAACAAAGGGTGGTACTATACAAGCAGCAGACACACCTGCCATGAAATAGAAATTTCCTTCACCTAACAACATAGTGCCAGTAACATACGCTGCTTTATTAACAGGACCACCAAAGTCAAACGAACACATTGCTCCAATAACAATACCGAGTAAAACAGGATTTGCAGATTGTAATGATTCAAGGAAAGATTTCATTCCATTATTAATACTTGCAATTGGACCACCAAGTAAAAACATACCTGCACCGATAACAAATACACCAATTAATGGCATAATAAAAATCGATTTAAGTCCTTCAAATGAACGGGGTAATCCATCTAACATTTTTTTGACATAAAGCATTAAATAGCCTGCTGCAAAGCCAGCTATAATTCCGCCTAAGAATCCTGCACCGGTAATGTTGGCAATTAAGCCACCAACAAAACCAGCCACCATACCAGGTTTTCCACCTATTGAATAGGCAATAAAACCAGTAAAGATTGGTACCATTATGCCAAATGCTTGCCCACCTATTTTCATTAACAATGCAGCAAATTCATTATATTGGGCATTATTAGGGTCAGCTGAATAGATTCCCCATAAAAATGATAAAGCAATTAGTACTCCACCAGCGACAACAAATGGTAGCATGTTTGACACACCACTCATTAAGTGTTTATAGATTTGGCGTCCAATCGATTCTTTTACTTCTACTCGGTTTGATGAAACTGTGTTATTAGTGCTATTTTGTGCGCCTTTACGAACAGGAACTGTACCTGACATAATTTTTTCGATTAGTGCTGCAGCCTTATGTATACCGTCTTTAACCGGTACTTCAAGCACGGGTAAGCCATTAAAGCGATCTGGATTGACATCTTTATCTGCTGCAATAATAACGCCAATTGCATTGACAATATCAGCATCAGTAATGGCGTTATCAATACCACCAGCACCATTGGTTTCCACTTTTATTTCGGCTCCAGCCTTTTGGGCCGCTGATTTTAAGGCCTCTTCAGCCATATAAGTATGTGCGATACCGGTTGGGCAGCCTGTAACGGCTAATATTTTTTTCATAACAATCTCCTTTACTTGATTAGGGTAACTTCAAGTTGATCCATATAAATATTGATTTTATTTAGTAAACCTAATCCGTCTGATTCTGCAACGTTAGCGCCTGTTGCTGATGCCTTTTTTATGGCTTTTTCAATATGTTGTTGTTCAGGTAGCCATTCACTAAGAAAAGCTGCTAGTGACGCATCACCGGCACAAGCCGAGCTAATTAATTTGATTTTTACAGCATTGCAAAACCAAATATTTGTCCCATTAGAAAAGTAAAGCCCTTTAGCTCCCATGGTTAATAAAATATTTCTCGCTCCTTGCGCATGAATATTTTCTAGTGCAGCAATGACTTGTGATTTTGTTTTCGTTTCAAAGCCAAAAATCTCTTTTACTTCATCATCATTAGGTTTAATTAATAGTGGTTTATAGGAGAGTAAATCACCTAATTTTGGGTGACTAATATCAAGGATAACTTGAATATTTTTTTTGTTGCATAAATTTAAAATAGCCTCGTAATATTCAGATTCAATATTATTTGGCAAGCTACCACTGATGACTAAATAACTATTGTTAACCAGTGATTCAATAATAGTTAGCATTTCTGTTTTTTTATCATTAGGTATAAACGGACCTTTACTGACTAATTTATATTCGTTTTCATTATCACTGATAAAAACATTAATACGCGTGATATCATCAATAAAACAGGGTTTTGTCTTGACCTGTATTTTCGTTAGTTCATCAATAATATATTTACCAGAAAATCCACCAAAGAATCCTAATGCACAAGTAGGGCTATCAAATCTATGCAATACGATTGAAACATTGACTCCTTTGCCATTCGGGCTATATTCAGTATGAGAGGTTCGATTAACTGCATTAGGGGTAAGCCCTTGACAATGAATATTCATATCGATTGCAGTGTTAAGTGTTAATGTATAGATCATCATCTTGGCCTCTATAATTTTCCTGCACATCCACATGTTGTAATAATTTTTTTGACAATGTCTTTCATCGCTGCTTTTGCAGGTTTCATATAATGGCGGGGATCATTGGCATCGGGATGTTCAATAAAGTATTGTTTTAATGCATCTGAAAATGCAATTTTTAATTCTGTCGCAACATTTACTTTACAAATTCCTCGCTTAATACACTCACGCACGTCTTTCTCTGGAACACCCGAAGCGCCATGTAATACGAGAGGAATATCAACAATAGAGCGAATTTCTGATAGACGATCAAAATCCAGTTTTGGCTCTGATTTATAAAGACCATGTGCTGTACCAATGGCGATAGCGAGGGAGTCAATTCCTGTTTTTTCAATAAAATCTAAAGCTTGTTTTGGATTAGTATATAAAGCATCTTTATCATTAACGATTAAATCATCTTCAACGCCACCAAGGCGACCTAATTCAGCTTCAACACTAACATCGTAACGGTGAGCATATTCAACTACTTGTTTGACAATGGCGATATTTTCTTCATATGGAAAATGGGAGCCATCAATCATTACCGATCTTACTCCTGCATTAATTTTATTGATGATGTCGTTATATTCTTCGTGATGATCTAAATGAACAGCTAATGGAATGTTATGTTTTTTTGACAAAGCATTTGCTATAGCAAGTATATTTTCTGTTTCTGCATAACTGTATGTACCAGGTGTACCAGCCAAAATAACGGGCGATTGTAATTCTGTTGCTGTTTCAACAACGACCTGCATAGTTTCTAAGTTATGGATATTAAAGGCAGGCACAGCATAATGTTCTTTTTGAGCCTTTTTTAGCATGTTGTTACTTGAAATAATAGTCATATAACTTCTCCTTAATAATCTAATTCACTTTGTATTATGTTAATAACTTTTGTTTTGAAAATTATTTCCATTAATTATGATTTCAAAACGAAAGTTTCGCTAGTAATAATCGCGTGAGTTAGATCACAAAAATTAACATTACTTTTAAAACGAAATAAAAAAGATTGATAAATTTTCGTTTTGATAGTTAACATGTATATGTGAAACGCTGTGGGATAAAAAATGCTAATTATTAATGGTATGATTTATAATATAAAATTCTAATCATAGTTTGATGTTGACCTAATATATGATTAATTCTATTATCACTATCCTTAATTTTTATCTATGGCGTAGGAAATAAAATTGGCTAGAGCATCTTCAGGTTTATTAAAACGACGATTACAAATTGCAGAAATTGTTCGTAAGCAAGGTGAAGTTAAAGTTGATGAATTATCTGAATTGCTTCAGGTCTCAAATGTGACTATTCGTCAGGATTTAACTTATTTAGAACAGCAAGGATATTTAAAGCGTTCTTTTGGTGGTGCAATTTATGTTACCCCTGAAGGTGTGTTTAATCAGCTAAGTGTCAATACACCAAGTTATATACAAAGTAATAGTTGTGATATTGAATTAGTCAAAACCTGTTTAAGTTATATTAATGATGGTGATACATTGTTTTTAAACCATGGAAATTTGATAAGAAAGTTGATTCCGTTTTTATATTGCAAAAAATCATTAATACTTATTATGAATGACATTAGCAATGCACAATTAGCGAAAGAGTTTACCGATGCTGAAGTAGTGCTTGTTGGTGGAGCCATACTGGAAGGAAATCTTTTGTTAGATAACAAAATGATCAATTTTATTTTGAATCAATTTTCTATATCGCATTTTGTTATCGAATTAAGTTCAATCAATACTGATAATCAATTGATTATTGAAAGTTTAGAACAGGTTAGAATTTATCAACAAATAATGAAAAAAACAGCACATACAATTGGCATATTACCGCAACGTATTATTCATAATAATGATAATAGTATTGGAACTTTAGTTGATATTGATATGATGATTTTATCAAGATCTGCTGTAACCGAGTACCATCAACAATTATTAGATGCTAATTTTGAGCAGCTTATTTCAAATAAATATTGTGTAACTTATCAAAACAAATTGGAGACATAATATGCGTTTTAAAATCTGCACGATAGGCGAACTGCTAGTTGAGTTTTTAGCAAAAGAACAATATCAGCGTTTCGATCAAGCAGGGGAGTTTGTCGGCCCTTTTGTTAGTGGTGCCCCTGCAATATTTGCAGATCAAGTTGCAAAATTAGGTTTTCCTGTTGTTTTTTTTAGTTGTGTAGGGAAAGATATTTTTGGAAAAATGTGCATCCATCGTCTTAAAAGCGATGGTGTCATCATTGATGGTATTACGCCACATAATAAGGCCAATACAGGTAGTGCATTTGTTACTTATAAAGGTTCTAGTGAAAGAGATTTTATTTTTAACATTCCAAATAGTGCATGTGGTTTACTTTCGTTTAACCATATTAATGAAAATTTATTAAGAGATTGTACTCATTTGCATGTAATGGGATCATCGCTTTATTCTTTTCGTGTGATTGATGCTATGAGAAAAGCATTGGATATCATCAAAAGTAAAGGTGGTACAATTTCATTTGATCCTAATCTACGCAAAGAAATGTTTGATATACCAGAAATGGAACAATCTTTCGATTATATTATGGAGTATACCGATATATTTTTACCAAGTGAAAGCGAAGTTAGCTATTTTATTAACAATAATGAAAATGAACAACAAACCATGTTTAAGTTGCTTAAAAAAAGTATTAAACATATTGTGGTAAAAGGGGGGGATAAAGGAGCTAAATATTATGGACTTGATGAACAAGGTCATTTACAAACACTTCATGTTGATGGATACAAGGTCAACTCGGTAGATCCAACCGGTGCGGGAGATTGTTTCGGTGCAACATTTGTCAGTTTAATGTTAGCTGGTTACTCGGTTGAACAAGCCTTGCAATATGCGAATGCTAGCGGTGCTTTAGCCGTATCTCAAAAAGGTCCTATGGAAGGAACTTCTACATTAGCTGAACTAAAGCATTTCCTTTTTCATAACTCAATTAAGTAGTTATGAAAAGTAATGTGATTATCAGAATTATAGGCAAAAAAAACCCAATAACAAAAGTTATTGGGAAAACATAAGGAATAGGAAAACAATGAAATAATGCATTGTCGAGACGTAGTATGTACTTTTTTATAAAGAAAGTCTGTAAAGATATATGAATGATTGATTAAATAGTTCGTATCTATCATGTTAAATAAATGTAAAGAATAATATCATTTAAAATAAGTAAAAATATTTCAAGTAATTATCTATAGGAATATCTCTAATAACGAATTCAAAAATAGCTTTCCATGGTCAGTTATCAGCCAGTTTTGTTTATCCTCAATTATATAATTTTTTTCAATGGCTGTTGTTATTTGTTTTTCAATTATGTGTAAAGGTAAATAAGTCCGTTGCTCAAATTCATGTTTAGGTGTTGGTTCAAAAAGTCTAAAACGATTCATAAAAAATTCAAAAGGTAATTCCTCTTTTGGAACTGTATAATATTTATCTAAATAACGCCCCTCTAAATACCCTTTTGGATGACGAGTTTTTATAGTGCGAATAATTTTTCCATCAGGTTGCGTTAATTTACCATGAGCGCCACATCCAATGCCTAAATAGTCTCCAAATCGCCAATAATTTAAATTATGTTGGCATTGCAATCCTTCTTTAGCATAAGCAGAGGTTTCATACTGTTGGTAACTATTTTCAGTTAATAATTGATGACCTTGTTGATAAATTTCCCAAAGTTTATCATCATCAGGTAAAACAGGTGGTTTTGAACCAAATAGCGTATTTGGCTCAATCGTTAATTGATACCAAGATAAATGCGGTGGTGCAATAGCAATGGCTTGTTTTAGGTCATATAGGGCATCATCAATACTTTGATTTGGCAAACCATGCATTAAATCTAAATTAAAACTTCTTAAATTTAATGTTTTGGCAATTTTTCCGGCTGTGATTGCTTCTTTGGGATCGTGTACCCGTCCTAATTTAACAAGTTTATCGGTTTGAAAACTTTGCACGCCAATTGATATTCGGTTTATACCCGCTTGCTGATAGCCATTAAATCTTTCTATATCAACAGAATTTGGGTTAGCTTCAATGGTGATTTCAGCATCCTTATGTATAGGGATGATCTTATTTATATTTGATAATAATTTATCAATCAACTCGGCTGAAAATAGACTAGGTGTACCTCCACCGATAAAGATTGAATGAATTGAGCGGTTTGAACAGAAAATAGTATCGTTTTGTAGGTCTTTAAGCAAATGCTCTACATAAGATTCATAATTTGGCGTTTTTTTTATGGTATGTGAATTAAAATCGCAATAGGGACATTTTTGTACGCACCATGGCATATGAATATATAAACTTAATGGGATTTTATACATAAATGTAGTGTTACCTGAAACTTTTTGACTAAAAAATTATAGTGTTGTTTCACTATTTATAGTGCTTTATTTTACTCCAATTCTTTAAAAAATGCTTTTGCATCTATTATGTTTTTATTATTAACTTAAGAAGTATACAATTATCAATAAGTTGTTAAATTTATTATTTAGGAGTAAATATGAGTATATATAAAGAGATTTTAGATAGTAGCTTATCTGGTGTATCCTTAAGCCCATCAGTTAAACAGTCAATTTATGGTGAACTGCCAATTTTAGTTATTAATCATAGCACTTGTTGTGCTGTTGTTGCATTACAAGGTGCTCACTTATTATTTTGGCAACCATTTACTGAACAAACACCAGTTGTTTGGCTGAGTAACAAAACAAATTTTAAAAAAGGCGTAGCTATTCGAGGTGGAGTGCCTGTTTGTTGGCCTTGGTTTGGTCAGTTAGGCAATCCTTCTCATGGTTTTGCACGCATTGTCGAATGGACATTAGATTCATGTAAAGAGGACGAGCAAGGCGTTACCCTTGTTTTATCGCTCACTAATAATCCGCAGACAGAATCTTATTGTAGCAAACCTTTCTTGGTATCATTAAATCTTCATCTAGGTAAAACTTGTGAAGTTTCTTTAAGCTGCTCAGCAGATTTTGATGTAACTAGTGCTCTACATACTTATTTTGGAGTTGATAATATTGATAGTGTTGTAGTCAAAGGTTTAGGTGAAGCTTATCAAGAAAGACTTGCTGATGAAAACAAACCAGCGACTGTAGGTCAATTGTCATTTAATCAAGAAGTCGATCGTATTTATACCAATGCAAGTAATCAAATCACTGTTACTGATGGCACTCGAACAATTCAATTAACCAATACTAATGTAAGTGATATTGTTACTTGGAATCCATGGATAAATAAAGCTAAATCAATGGGAGATTTTGGTGATGATGAGTATAAATCTATGGTTTGTGTCGAAGCAGGTTGTATCACAAAACCATTAAAGTTATTACCGAATAAAAAATCAACTTATGGTTTTAAAATAGAATTGATCTAAGTGTGCATATAATATTCCATATACGTAATCAATATTTTTCTGATTTGTAATATGATTAATTGATTGCGTTTAGAGGGATAACACTTTATAATCTCCAACGCTTTTTAAAGTACTAGTTTGATAGTCAATTACTGGGTCGCCTGTAATTGGTTTCAATTTTAAATAATTAAGAGAAATTAATATGTTTACATTCAAAGCTGAAGTTAGAAAAGAGCATGGTAAGGGTGCGAGCCGCCGCCTGCGTCACGCTGGTAAATTCCCAGCCATTATTTATGGTGGAACTGAACCTGCAATCTCTGTTGTGCTTGATCACAACCAAGTTTTTAATATGCAAGAAAAACCAGAATTTTATTCTGAAGTGTTAACTATTGAAGTTGACGGAAAAGCAGTTAAAGTAAAAGTGCAAGCAGTACAACGTCATGCATTTAAACCAAAATTAGTTCATATGGATTTTGTACGAGCATAATTTGCTTATTGGAAAATTACCCAATAACTTGTTTCAAGCAAAAGGTCACCCAGAGGTGACCTTTTTGTTTTAGAGTAAATAAAGGATAATGCCTATTACTATGATTTATCCTATTAATCGGGTGTACACCAACCATTCAACATAATAGAATAATTACATTATACCATCGTAGGAGAAAACCATGTCTGATATCCCAGCTTGCGATTTAGTTATTTTTGGTGCTAAAGGGGATTTGACAAGACGTAAATTATTACCGTCTTTATATCAATTAGAAAAGTACGGAAAACTACCTGAACAAACAAAGATTTTAGGCGTAGGGCGGGCTGATTGGGATCATGCCGCTTATTGTGAGGTAGCAAAAGAAGCACTAATCTCGTTTATGCCAGAACCGTTAGACGATAATATTTGGCAACGATTTAGTCAACGATTGGACTTTCATAAATTAGATGTTAATGATAGTGCTGGTTTTGAAGGATTGAAAAATAAACTTGATTTGAATCATCCAGCTATTTTCTATTTTGCAATGCACCCGGGTGCTTTTGGGACTATTTGTCAAGGTTTAGCTGCTGCAGGATTAAATCAATCGCAAAACCGCATTGTGATGGAAAAACCACTTGGAACAGATCTCAAGTCATCTCGAGAAATCAATGATTCAGTGGCTAAATTCTTTAGTGAGTCGCAAGTTTATCGTATTGATCATTACTTAGGTAAAGAATCAGTATTAAACCTATTAGCCTTACGATTTGCTAATACAGTGTTTGCGTCATTTTGGGATCGTAATTCTATTGATCATGTTGAAATTACGGTAGCTGAACAAGTAGGTATTGAAGGGCGCTGGGGATATTTTGATAAGGCAGGTCAAATGCGTGATATGGTACAAAACCATTTATTACAAATATTAACCATGATTGCCATGTCCCCACCTGCTAATCTTGAAGATGATAGCTTGCGTAATGAAAAAATAGCAGTACTTAATGCGCTTAGACCAATTAACAAATCCAATATTCGTGAAAAAGTAGTTCGAGGGCAATATACAGCAGGTTTTGTTAATGGTGTTAATGTGCCGGGCTATTTAGAAGAAGATGGCGCAAATCAAAAAAGTAATACTGAAACATTTGTTGCAATTCGAGTTGATATTGATAACTGGCGCTGGGCAGGTGTTCCTTTTTATTTACGTACAGGTAAGCGCTTACCAAGTAAATGTTCTGAAGTTGTAGTTTATTTTAAACCATTACCGCTTAATTTATTTAGTGAATTTTATCCAGAATTGCCACAAAATAAATTGACGATTCGTTTACAACCTGATGAAGGTATGGATATTGAAATCCTAAATAAAGTACCAGGGTTGGATAGTAATCATAATTTACAAACCACTAAACTTGACTTAAGTTTCAGCGAAACTTTTCACCAACAAAGTGCTGATGCTTATGAGCGTTTATTACTTGAAGTTATGCGGGGGCGTCAAGCATTATTTGTTCATCGTGATGAAGTTGAAGCTGCATGGAAATGGGTTGATTCAATTATTAGTGCATGGGAAACAGAAAAAGAACCACCAAAAACTTATCAAGCCGGAACTTGGGGACCAGTTGCATCCGTTGCCTTAATCACTAAAGATGGGCATTCATGGCACGAATTTGAATAAAGGAAAAATAACTATGTTTATGTTAAATAAATATCAAAATAGTCAATTATTGATCGAAGATTTAACCTCACATATCGTCAATGAATTAAAACAAGCCATTGTACAAAAAGGACATGCTTCAATTGCGGTTTCTGGTGGTAGAACACCTATTCCACTGTTTGTTTCACTTAGTCAACAAAATATAGCATGGAGTAGAGTTTTTATTACGTTGGTGGATGATAGATGGGTTGATGATACTGATGATGCTAGTAACGAAAAGTTAGTGAACACTTATCTATTACAAAATAATGCTAAATTGGCTAATTTTGTCGGTTTAAAAAACAGTTGTAATAATCCATTTGATGGTGCAGAAGTTACAGAAAAACTTTTAGATAAAGTTCCGATGCCATTTGATGTAGTGATTTTAGGTATGGGAGAAGATGGGCATACTGCCTCATTATTCCCAGGCGCTGCTAATTTGGCTAGCGGTTTAGATATGAAATCTGGGCGGAAAGTTGTTGGTATGACACCATTAACTGCACCACTAGATCGTATTACATTAACATTGCCAGCTATTTTAAATAGCAAAAATATTTACCTGCATTTAGTTGGTGAAAGCAAATTGCGTGTATTAGAACAAACCGAAAAAGATAATGATGTTAATCAAATGCCTATTCGTGCTGTTTTGCAGCAGGATAAAGTTAATATAACTGGGTTTTGGACCGTATCTTAAATTTCTTTCGGTTTTATTTGCTGATTTAAATCGGCAAATGTCCCTTCTCATCTTTTTTTTAACTATCAATTTATTTTCTATATAAAAAATCTAAAAGACGCTTTTAAATGATTTATAAATTAATTCTTCAAATACCTATTAATTTGTTAAATTTTGTGGTAAAAAGTGGGGTTAAGTGGTGAAAATGGGTATTTTCATTAATACATTGATTTTTATCAATTAAAATTATAGATAAATTATAAAAAAAAGATACTTTTATGTTTAGTGGTGCAATTTCAATTAATTTAGATAATAAAGGGCGATTAGCTATTCCTACTCGTTACCGTGAAACTTTATCTGAAGGTATGGTTTGCACAATTGGTTTATATCACCCTTGCTTGACGCTTTATTCAATGTCTGAATGGAAATGTATTGAACAGCAACTTGCAACATTATCAGCCATTGTTGAAACTGAACGTAGAATAAAAAGATTGTTATTGGGTTATGCAACTGAGTGCCTAATGGATAATTCTGGACGAATTTTATTGTCACCTACATTGCGTACTTATGCAAAATTAGAAAAAAATACAATGTTTGTTGGTCAATCTAATAAATTTGAAATTTGGGATGAGGCAAGTTGGTATCAACAAATTAATGATGATATTACCGCATTATCAAGCGATATTGAAAACTTATCAGATAATTTGAAAAGTTTAACTATTTAATAAGAGTAAAGATTGATGGATTATCAACATACGACGGTTTTATTAAACGAAGCTGTGAATGCATTAAATATAAAAGAAGATGGCATTTATGTTGATGGTACTTTTGGCCGAGGAGGTCATTCTCGTTTAATACTTGAACAACTTGGTACACAAGGGCGATTGATTGCTATTGATCGTGACGAGCGTGCTGAGCAGGCTGCGTTACAGATAACAGATCCTCGATTTACTTTTATTCGTGGTGAGTTCTCAAATTTATACCAATATATTGAAGATTTAGAATTATTGGGTGAAATTGATGGTGTCTTGTTAGATCTAGGTGTTTCATCACCACAACTTGATGATCCTGACAGGGGATTCTCTTTTATGCGTGATGGACCTCTTGATATGCGCATGAATAATAGCCAAGGTTTAACTGCAAGTGAATGGCTACTTAACAGTGATGAAGACGATATTTCATGGGTGTTAAAGACATTTGGTGAAGAGAAATTTGCCAAACGGATTGCTCGATCGATTGTCGAGCAGAATAAAATTTCGCCGATCACTCGCACCTTAGAGTTGGCTAATTTAATTGAAAAAGCTACACCAAGAAGGGATAAAAATAAGCATCCAGCTACACGTAGTTTTCAGGCCATTCGTATTTATATTAATAGTGAGTTGGAAGAAGTAGAGCAAGTGTTAAATAGCTGTTTATCAGTGCTTGCCAATCAAGGAAGACTAGCAGTTATTAGCTTCCATTCTTTAGAAGATAGAATTGTAAAGCAATTTATTAGTAAACAGAGTAAAGGTCCAGACTTGCCAGTTCGATTACCGCTAACAGAACAACAAATAAAAAAATATGGCGGTGCTAAATTAAAATCCCTTGGCAAAATTAAACCTCAAACTATTGAAATTAATAATAACCCGCGTTCTCGCAGCGCAATATTAAGGGTAGCAGAAAGGAAAGATGAATAGTAACCAAAACAATGATACTTTTCAAGATAATACCTATATTGATAAAAATTTTCAAAAAAGACCAAGTAAAAGTTTATTTGGTGTAATTATTTGGGATTTATTGGGACATCAAAAAATTTCATTATTGTTACTTGTGATGATTATTATTTCTGCTGGTGCGGTATTAATAACAACGCAACAGATCCGTAAACAGTTATTTGAGCGCGAGCAACTTTTATTGGAGCAAGATGTATTAGAAAGTGAATGGCGGAATTTAGTTATTGAAGAAAATGTACTTGCTGATCCCAAACGTGTCGAAGATAAAGCCAAAAACCAATTAGGAATGTCTTATGTGACACCGCAAAATGAAACAGTTATTGTGATAAAGAGTAAATAATGAAGCCTGTCACTAAACATAAAAAAAGCAAAACGAAGAAAGTTGTTAAGACAAATAAAACCAATAAGTTGAATAGTAAAAAACAATTTTTTACATCAAGTCGTTTTTATGTTGTGTATGGACTTATTATTTTTGCGATTATTTGTCTTATAACTCGAATGGCACTGTTGCAAATTATTGAACCAGATAAACTTATTGCTGAAGGTAATAAGCGTTCACTTCGTCACCAAGAAATGGATGCTCCAAGAGCCATGATTACAGATCGAAATGGGCGTGCGTTAGCAGTAAGTGTACCGATGTTTGATGTTTGGGCAGATCCCAAAATTGTTGTACAAAAAGGTGGAGTTAAAGCGGATGATATTAGATGGCAAGGATTAGCTCAAACGTTAAATATTCCAATGTCAACGCTAGAACAAAAATTAAACAACCCATCAATGAGATTTGTTTATTTATCTAAGCAAGTAACGCCAACAATATCTGATTATTTAAAAAAACTAAAATTGCCTGGAATATCCTTTGCGAAAACATCTAAACGTTATTATCCAGCAGCAGAAAATATAGCCCAATTAATTGGGCTCACAGATATTGATGAAAATGGTACTGAAAAAGGTTCTGAAGGTATTGAAAAAAGTTTTAATAAATGGTTAATAGGTGAATCGGGGCAAAGAGTTGTAAGACGTGATCGAGTAGGTCGTGTTATTGAAGAATTAGAACGGACAGAAACAGCATCAGCATCAGATTTAATATTAAGTATAGATGAGCGTTTACAATCGCTAGTGTATAGTGAACTTAATCAAGCTGTTGAATTTAATAAAGCAGATAGCGGAACAGCTGTATTGGTTGATGTGCATACTGGTGAGATTTTAGCGATGGCAACCAGTCCATCTTATAATCCTAATAATCGTTCATCAATTGATTATAATTTGTTGAGAAATAGAGCAGTTACTGATGCGTTTGAGCCTGGCTCTACGGTTAAACCGCTAGTTGTAATGGCTGCCTTAGAAAAGAAAATTGCTAACTTAAATACTATTATCGATACTAGACCTTTTTATGTTAATCGTTATGAAATTAAAGATGTGTCATATCAAAAAACACTAAATTTGGCTGGTATCTTAGAAAAATCAAGTAATGTTGGCGTAAGTAAGCTAGCTTTGCAAATGCAACAGGGTGATCTTGTCGAGTTCTATAGTCGATTTGGATTAGGTCAACCAACGGAATTAGGATTAGGCGGTGAGGTTAGTGGTTCAATTGCAGCTGATAGAACCAGAAAATGGGCTGATATTGAGCGAGCAACATTTGCGTTTGGATATGGATTAAGTGTTACTCCATTACAATTAGCAAGAGCTTATGCAACCATCGGTAGTTATGGGATTTACCGACCAGTATCAATTTTAAAAGTCACGGAACCTGTTAAGGGTAAACGTGTAGTTTCTGAAAAAGATGCTAAAACAGTCGTTCAATTAATGGAGGCTGTAGCAGTTACTGGTGGAGGAACTAAAGCATCGGTTCCTGGTTATAGTGTTGGAGTTAAAACAGGAACAGCGAAAAAGTTATCTGGTGGACGGTATGTTAATCAATATTTAGCTTATACCGCAGGTATCGCTCCAGCAACAGCACCAAAGTATTCACTTGTTGTTGTTATTGATAACCCTAAAGCGGGACAATATTATGGTGGTTCGGTTTCTGCACCTGTTTTCAGTCGCATTATGGGCGGTGTGCTTAGAACGATGAATGTAAAGCCTGATCGTCAAGTTGATGGGCAAATGATTATTTATTAGTAGGTGAAAATGTTAGCAACAAACTCGTTTAAAACATTATTTGAATTATTAGGCGGAAGATGTAATTTAAAATTAGATGATTTTCCACTTAATCATTTGCGTATAGATAGTCGTAAAGTGGAAAGAAATGATGTGTTTATCGCAATCAAAGGTCATACAGTTGATGGACGAACGTTTATTCCTCAAGCTATTTCAATGGGGGCGGTTGTTATCTTAGTAGAAGCAAGTAGAAAATCAAATGACTTAAAAATCGACTATATTAAGCATGAAAATAAATCGATAATTCCACAAATTAGTGTTTTCCAACTTTCACAACGCTTATCTCTGATTGCTAATGAGTTTTATCATTCCCCATCAACAAAATTATCCGTTATTGGTGTGACAGGAACCAATGGGAAAACAACCGTTAGTCAGCTTATTGCCCAATGCTTAACATTATTGAATAAAAAAACAGCATTAATGGGCACCATTGGTAATGGAATTTATAATGAACTTGAGCCATCAGTTAATACAACGTTGTCGGCAGTAGATTTACAAACCTTATTAGCTGAATTTGTAGAGAAACAGGTCAAAGTTGTAACGATGGAGATTTCTTCACATGGACTTGCCATGGATCGGGTTAAAGGGCTAAATTGTGCTGCTACTGTATTTACAAATTTAAGTCGAGATCATCTTGATTATCACAAAACAATGAATAGATATGCAAAAGCAAAATGGTCGTTATTTAGTCCCGATGAAAAAGAAAAACAAGTTTTAGCTGCGGGTAAATCAATTATTAATTATGATGACAAATATGGTAAAAGATGGATTGAAAAACTTCCACAAGTGACAGCTGTATCATGTCAAACAAAATCATTACGTCGACTCAAGGCGTTAAATATACCTTACGTTGGTGTATCAATGATCGAATATCTTGATAAAGGTGTCCAAATTCATATGGAGTCAAGTTGGGGAAATGCCATTATTAATAGCCGATTGCTAGGTGAATTTAATGTTTCTAATTTGCTATTAGCTATAGCTACACTTTTAACATTGAACTATCCATTTTTTGCTGTTGTTAATATGGCTTCTTTTTTGACTCCAATCTGTGGGCGAATGGAGGTTTTACATGTAAAAAATAGCCCAACGGTTATTGTTGATTATGCGCATACTCCAGATGCGTTACAGAAAGCTTTGCAAGCTAGTCGAATTCATTGTAAAGGTTCTTTATGGGTGATTTTTGGATGTGGTGGCGATAGGGATACAGGAAAAAGACCTTTAATGGCTGAAATCGCAGAACAATTTGCCGATAAAATTGTTTTGACTAATGATAATCCACGCACTGAAGATGAAATGAAGATTATTCATGATATTCAACAAGGTTTACATCACACTGATAATGTACACATAATTACCAATAGAGTGCAGGCTATTGCACAAACATTAAAGCAGGCTAAGCCTAATGATGTCATTTTAATTGCAGGTAAAGGGCATGAGGACTATCAAATAATTGGTAATACCAAATATCACTATTCAGATCAAGAAACAGTGAAAAAACTTCTAGGAGTAGAGAATCAATCATGATTCCATTAGAAATTAAGCAAATAAAAAAAATAGTTAATGGTGAATCTTATTATATTCAAGACGAAAGTGCTGTGATTGATACGATTTGTACTGATTCACGAAAAATAATAAAACAATCACTGTTTATCGCACTTGTTGGAAATAATTTTGATGGACATGTTTTTGCTGAACAATCTATTAAAGATGGTGCTATAGCCGTAATCGTTGATCATAAACTTAATAAGACCATACCACAGATTGTTGTTAAGGATACTCGCTTGGCTTTAGGGGTAATCGCTAATTTTATCCGGCAGCAAAGTACAGCTAAAATTGTTGCACTTACAGGTTCATCAGGTAAAACGTCCGTTAAAGAAATGACTGCAGCAATATTACAACACTGTGGACAGACCCTTTATACACAAGGCAATTTCAATAATGATATCGGGGTGCCATTAACGCTGTTACGTTTAACTAAACAAGACCAGTTTGCAGTTATAGAATTAGGCGCTAATCATATTGGTGAAATAGCCTATACTACGAATATTGTTAAACCACAAAGCGCTTTAATTAATAATATTGCAGAAGCACATATAGAAGGTTTTGGATCACTTGAAGGTGTAGCAAAAGCTAAAGGCGAAATCTTTCAAGGATTGCTTGATGGTGGTATTGCTATTATTAATTTAGATAGTTGTTCTGATAAATGGTTTACTCAGTTAGTAAACAAAACAGTTTGGACTTTTTCGTTAACGAACCCTTCTGCTCAATTTTATGCTAGTAATATTCAACACGAAAAAAATACAACATTTACATTACATACACCTAAAGGTGAATGTGAGATTATGTTATCGCTAGTTGGGAAGCATAATATTTCAAATGCTATCGCAGCATCAGCTTTAGCACTTTCTGTCGGAGCAACTTTTAATCAGATCCAGCAAGGCTTAGCCTCTTTAACGCCTGTAAAAGGCCGGTTATTTCCAATAAAATTAAATCAAACCCAATTAATTTGGGATGATACTTATAATGCTAATGTTGGATCGATGTCAGCGGCTGTCAAAGTTTTGGCAAAACAGCCCGGTTATCGGATTTTAGTTGTCGGTGATATGGGTGAGCTAGGGCCAGAAGCTGAAAAATATCATTGCCAAATAGGTGAGCTTGCTCATGATGAAAAAATTGATTGTGTAGTAAGTGTAGGCAAATTAAGTCAATTTATTAGCCAGTTTAGTGGTGTGGGTCACCATTTCAATAATAAACAAGATGCAGTGAATTATCTATTAATGCTGTTACGCCAACAACCAAATTTAACAATGTTAGTTAAAGGTTCGCGTAGTGCAAAAATGGAAGAAGTTATCGAAAAAATTCAAATTGAACAACTCAAAATGAGTCAGGATTAAGATTATGTTGCTTTGGATATCGGAATATTTAGTTAAACATTTTACCTTTTTTAATGTTATCTCTTATTTAACAGTAAGAGCTATTTTAGGTTTATTAACCTCGCTAGCAATTTCATTATTTTTGGGGCAAAAAGTCATTGACTGGCTACAAAAATTACAGATTGGTCAAGTCATTCGCCATGATGGGCCTGAGTCTCATTTAAGTAAAAAAGGAACACCGACTATGGGGGGGACGCTAATTTTAGCCTCAATTTCCTTATCGGTATTGCTATGGGCAGATTTACGCAATCCTTATGTTTGGGTAACTTTGTTTGTTTTAATTGGTTATGGCATTGTTGGCTTTGCTGATGATTATTTAAAAGTAATTCGTAAAAATAGTGCTGGATTAATTGCTAGATGGAAATACTTTTGGCAATCGGTTATTGCATTAATTGTTGCTTTTGGTCTTTATGTTTATGGTAAAGATAGCACGGTAACAGTACTTGTTGTGCCATTTTTTAAAGATGTGATGCCTCAATTGGGACTATGGTTTATTTTATTAACTTATGTAGTTATTGTTGGGGCTGGTAATGCCGTTAATTTAACAGATGGACTTGATGGATTAGCAATTATGCCAACTGTTTTTGTAGCCGCTGGTTTTACGCTTGTGGCATGGGCTACAGGGAATGTCAATTTTGCTGCTTATTTGAATATTCCTTATATCAAATTCAGCGGAGAGTTGATGATTGTTTGTACTGCAATTATTGGTGCTGGACTTGGTTTTTTATGGTTTAACACATATCCGGCGATGGTTTTTATGGGAGATGTTGGATCGCTAGCTTTAGGTGGCGTGTTTGGAATTATTGCTGTTTTATTACGACAAGAATTTTTATTACTGATTATGGGCGGAATTTTTGTTATTGAAACTTTATCCGTAATTTTACAAGTAGGATCATTTAAATTACGGGGTAAAAGAATTTTCCGTATGGCACCAATTCATCATCACTATGAATTAAAGGGTTGGCCAGAACCACGTGTTATTGTACGGTTTTGGATAATTTCATTGATGTTAGTTGTAATAGGTTTATTAACTTTGAAATTACGTTAATAAAAAATATTAGGATCAAATCATGGTTAACTATCAAGGAAAAAATGTCGTTATTATTGGTTTAGGTGTCACAGGACTTTCTTGTGTAGACTATTTTCTTGCTCAAAATGTTATACCTAAAGTTATTGATACTCGTAATTCGCCATCAGGGATGGAACAATTAGACAAACGTGTTGCTTGCCATTTAGGGGAATTAAATGTTAATTGGTTGCTTGATGCTGATTTAATAATAGTCAGTCCAGGAATTGCTTTATCAACGCCAGAACTACAACAGGCAGCTAAAAAAGGTATTGAAATTATTGGCGATATTGAACTATTTTGCCGTGAATTGAATCAACAAAACGGTAAGCAGATTGTTGCCATTACAGGTGCAAATGGTAAAACTACAGTAACAACATTAGTTGGTGAAATTATTAAGTCGACGGGTATTAAAGTTGCTATTGGTGGTAATATTGGGCTGCCAGCATTATCGTTATTGAATCAAGATTACGATGTATATGTTCTTGAACTGTCTAGCTTTCAGCTAGAAACAACTCAGAGTTTAAAAGCTACAGTTGCAACAATCTTAAATATTTCAGAAGATCATATGGATCGTTATCCTCTTGGATTAATGCAATATGTTGAGGCTAAGCAACGTATTTATCATAATGCCAAGTATTGTGTGATTAACCATGATGATAAGTTAACCATTCCGACTGACCAACAAAAAAACTGCGTTTCATTTGGTGTGAATAAAGGGGATTATCATTTGGATTTCCACTTTGAACATTTGATTGCACAAGAGCAGCCAGTAGTAGCGACTAAAATAATGAAACTGGCGGGATGTCATAATTATCTTAATGCGTTAGCGGCTTTAGCTATAGTTGATAAACTGAAAATTTCACGGGAATCCAGTATAGCAACAATTATTTCATTTCATGGTCTAGCACATCGTTTTGAGTTAGTGTTGGAAAGAAATGGTGTGAAGTGGATTAATGATTCCAAAGCAACCAATGTAGGTAGTACAGAAGCAGCATTAAATAGCGTAGTTTGCAAAGGGAAATTATTTTTATTATTAGGTGGGGATGGAAAATCAGCGGATTTTTCGCCATTGATTCCTTTTTTTGAAAACAGAAATCTAGAAATTTTTTGTTTTGGGCGTGATCGTTTTATCCTTGCTAAGCTAGCACCTCATATAACAACTGTAACTGAAACATTGTCAGATGCAATGCAAGTTATTGCTCAAAAAGTTGAACCAAATGATGTGGTTTTGCTTTCTCCAGCATGCGCAAGCTTAGATCAGTTTAAGAATTATATTGAACGCGGAAAACAGTTTGCACAACTTGCTGAACAATATACTCACAGGAGTACAAAATGACACTCTTTTGGTTAAAAAAACAAGTTAATCCCCACATACCATTTGACAACCAGCTACTTTGGACTGTGTTAGGTTTAATGATCTTTGGTTTGATCATGGTGACCTCTTCTTCAATGGCATTTAATGAAAGCGATCCTTTCTTTTATACACAACGAGAACTTATTCAGTTAGGACTATCATTATTTTTAATGTTTATTACGTTTTATATTCCAATGCAACGTTGGCAACAGTTTGCTTCTGTTTTACTTATTATTGCTATTATTATGTTAATCGTTGTGTTAGGTATTGGCTCTTCGATTAATGGAGCATCTCGTTGGATACCTCTAGGAGTATTCAATTTTCAACCTGCAGAACTTTCAAAATTAGCGCTATTTTTATTCTTAGCTGGTTATTTATCACGTAAATCTGAAGAAGTACAAAGTGGCTTTTGGGGTTTTTTTAAACCAATGGTTGTTATGACTATACTTTCTATTTTGTTACTTAAACAACCAGATTTAGGTACTGTTATTGTTTTATTTATGGTCACTATTGGCATTTTATTTATTGCAGGTGCGCAATTGTGGCAATTTATTGCTATTTTGCTAACGGGAGTTGGCGCAGTAATTTGTTTGATTTTGTATGAGTCTTACCGCTTAACACGACTGTTAACCTTTCTTGACCCTTGGCAAGATGCTACAGGTTCAGGTTATCAATTAGTCGCCTCATTAATGGCAATTGGTAATGGAGGCGTTACTGGACAAGGTATGGGAAATTCTGTACTGAAATTAGGTTATTTACCCGAATGTCATACTGATTTCATTTTCTCAATTATATCAGAAGAGTATGGATATATAGGTGTAGTTGCTTTATTGTCATTACTTTTCTTTCTAACATTTAAGGCGCTTGCAATTGGTTATCGAGCACTGAATGAAAGTTCATTGTTCTCTGGTTATTTAGCCTGTGAAATCGGGATATGGTTTGGTTTTCAAACATTTGTAAATGTGGGTGTTACATCTGGTATGTTGCCTACTAAAGGATTAACACTACCATTTATTAGTTATGGTGGATCAAGTCTTATTGTGATGAGTATTGCAACAGCAATATTACTCCGAATTGATTTTGAATTTAGACAACAACAAGCCCAAGCAAGAATAAGGTTAATAAAATAATGAAAAAATTATTAGTTATGGCAGGAGGAACCGGGGGGCATGTTTTTCCGGGTATTGCTGTGGCGCAATATTTAATGAAGCAAGGTTGGCAGGTAAGATGGTTAGGAACTGCCGATCGAATGGAAGCACACTTAGTTCCTGAAAATGGTATTGATATTGATTTTATCGAAATATCAGGGCTACGAGGCAAAGGTGTTATGGCATTATTAAAAGCACCTTATAAAATCTTAAAAGCAGTTTTACAAGCTAGAAAAATTTTAAAAACTTATCGTCCTGATGTTGTTTTAGGTATGGGAGGATATGTTTCAGGCCCAGGGGGGATTGCAGCAAAAACGCTTGGTATACCGATTGTAGTACATGAACAAAATGGTATAGCAGGTTTAACCAACAAATATTTAGCTAAAATAGCAACTAAAGTTTTACAAGCATTCCCTACTGCTTTTCCTAAGGCTGAAGTAGTTGGCAACCCTGTTCGTAGTGATCTTTTGACTGTGGCAAAACCTGAAGAAAGATTAAAAGATCGTGATGGGCCAATTAGAGTATTAGTCATGGGAGGTAGCCAAGGAGCTAAAGTTATTAATGATATTGTGCCTCAAGTGATAACAAAATTATCCGATAAATATGTAGTATGGCATCAAACAGGTAAAGGAATGTTGAATTCCGTAATTCAGTCATACCAAAATTGTGATATGACCAATAATAAAGTGACTGAATTTATCCAAGATGTTGCAGATGCATACAATTGGGCAGATATTGTAATTTGTCGTAGTGGAGCATTAACCGTCAGTGAAATTGAAGTAGTGGGTATCGGTGCTATTTTTATTCCATTTATGCATAAAGATCGTCAGCAATTCTGGAATGCAAAATCACTAGCAGATATTGGTGCTGCTAATATTATAGAACAACCCGATTTCAGTGTTGAATCGCTATCTAACTTGTTATGTAATTTGAACCGAGATAAATTAATGGAAATGGCAATAAAAGCTAAAAGTTTATCTATTGTGAATTCCACAGAGAAAGTAGCAAAAGCCCTTGATTCGGTGATAAAATGATTAGTTTTTGACATAAATTTATGTAATAATTTTGTCAAAATGTTTCAGGTTAGATATATGTTTGAGTCAATGATTCATTTGAGCAATAAAAAATAACTAAGATAGAAATGTTCAATGATGATATGTACTGTAAACTATAAATTAATTTAGGAGTTAAATAGTGAATACAAAGGAATTAGCTAAGTTAAGAGCAATTATTCCTGAAATGAAGCGAGTCAAACATATTCACTTTGTGGGTATTGGTGGTGCTGGTATGGGAGGAATTGCTGAGGTTCTCGCTAATGAAGGATACAAAATTAGTGGATCAGATATTGCTGAAAATGCGGTCACTCAACATCTAGAAACATTAGGGGCAAAAATTGTTATTGGTCATGCGGCTGAAAATGTGATTAATTCTAGCGTTGTTGTTATATCTTCAGCTATTTCGCAAGATAACATTGAAGTAATTGCCGCTCGTGCAGCACGTATACCTGTTATTCAACGTGCTGAAATGTTAGCTGAATTAATGCGTTTTCGATATGGTATAGCAATTGCTGGTACTCATGGTAAAACTACAACTACTGCTATGGTTACCTCTATTTATGCTGAAGCGAAACTCGATCCAACCTTTGTTAATGGTGGTTTAGTTAAGGCGGCAGGAACACATGCTCAATTAGGAAGTAGCCGTTATTTTATTGCTGAGGCTGATGAAAGTGATGCTTCATTTCTTCATTTGCAACCGATGGTATCTATTGTAACAAATATAGAGCCTGACCATATGGACACTTATCAAGGTAGTGTTGATAATCTAAAACAAACATTTATTTCATTTTTACATAACCTTCCATTTTATGGTTTAGCTATTATGTGTTACGACGATCCTATTAATCGAGAGTTACTACCGATTGTGGGACGTAAAATCATCACTTATGGATTTAGCGAAGAGGCTGACGTTGTCATTAAAAATTATCGTCAAGAACGAGGCGTAAGCTATTACACCGTTTGTCGCCCTGATCGCCAAGATTTGCAGATTGAGTTAAATGCACCTGGTAAACATAATGCTTTAAACTCGGTGGCTGCGATAATTGCAGCAACAGAAGATGGTATTGATGATGAATCAATTATAAATGCATTAGCTAAATTTGCTGGTACTAGTCGGCGTTTTGATTTATTAGGTATATTCCCGCATGTTGATGGTGGCGATATAATGATGGTTGATGATTATGGTCATCATCCTAGCGAGGTTAATGCAACAATTCAAGCAGCAAGAAACGGCTGGCCTGAACGAAGATTGGTTATGTTATTCCAACCACATCGATACACGCGTACTCGGGATTTATTTGACGATTTCGCACAAGTGCTTTCTCAAGTCGATGCACTTGTTATGTTAGATGTCTATTCCGCAGGAGAGCAACCTATTGCGGGTGCCGATAGCCGTTCGTTATGCCGTTCTATCCGCAATCGTGGCAAAGTTGACCCAATTTATGTTTCAGATTTAGATTTGCTACCCGAAATAATGCAAGAAGTATTACAAAGTGGTGATTTATTAATTACACAAGGTGCTGGTAGTGTTGGTCGTATAGCGCGCCAACTAGCCAAAACTCAATTATCATCAGAAGAGGTTTTATAAAATGGTAGATAAAGTTGCTGTATTGTATGGTGGTATTTCAGCTGAACGGGAAGTGTCACTTAAGTCTGGTAAGGCTGTACATGCAGGATTGTTGGCAAATGGTATTGATGCGCATCTTATTGATACTAAATATCATTCTATTACCAATTTAAAAGAAGAAGGTTATACAAAAGCTTTTATTATTTTACACGGACGAGGTGGGGAAGATGGTATTGTTCAAGCGATTTTGACTTATCAAAATATTCCTTATACAGGCAGTGATGTTTTATCATCAGCCTTAACAATGGATAAACTGAAAACTAAGTTAGTGTGGAAATCACTCAATTTACCTGTTGCTGAATATGTTATGGTTGAAAAGTCACAATCAATTGATACTGATGCCATAGTTAAACAGCTTGGTTTACCGTTGTTTGTTAAACCAAGTCATGAAGGATCAAGTGTGGGAATGGCTAGAGTTAATGAAGCATCTGAATTGGAAGCAGCTATTAGCGCAGCTTTCAAATATGATAGTGTAGTGATGGTTGAGTCATTTTTAGCAGGTCCTGAATTTACGGTAGCAATTGTTGGTGAAGAGGTTTTACCTTCAATCCATATTAAACCCGCAACTAAATTTTATGATTATGATGCGAAATATTTATCTGATACCACTCAGTATTTTTGTCCAAGCGGTTTACCTGATGAACAAGAAAAGGAAATTCGTAAATTAGCGTTAGATGCTTATAAAGCAGTAGGATGTCGAGGATGGGGAAGAGTTGATATCATGTTTAATGCTAATCAAAAACCATTTTTACTTGAAGTTAATACCGCTCCAGGTATGACAGATCACAGTTTGGTACCAATGGCGGCAAAAGAACATGGATGGTCATTTAATGAACTTGTTGCCAGAATCTTAAATTTGGCAACTTTATAATTGGCCTTATTTTATGAAACAAGTTCGGCAAGCAGCACATAGAAAAGAAGATAAAAATAGAAGACGGCTGCTTATTTTTTGTAATACAGAGCAATTAATAGGTTTTTTGTTCTTTATTACGATTATTTGTATTAGTATTTGGGTCGTTCAAAGTTTCAAAAATTGGATGGACGATCCTGAACAAATGGTATTGTCTCAGTTAACATTAAGTGGAGAGCACACCTATACAACTGAAGATGATCTTCGCGATGCTATTTTAGGATTAGGATTGCCTAATACCTATATAGGACAAGATGTTAATGATATTCAACAAGAAGTAATGCGATTTCCGTGGGTGAAACAAACCAGTGTACGTAAACAATGGCCGGACAGGTTAATTGTCTATGTCGAAGAATATAAACCCATACTTTACTGGAATGACTTATTTTTGCTTGATAAAAATGGCAATGTATTTAGCGTACCACTTGACCGTATTACCGAGTTACAATTACCAAGGTTATATGGACCAGAGGGTAAAGCAAAATCAGCGTTAGAAACTTATTATAAATTAGAGAATCTTTCTAAAGAATTAGCTAATAATCAGTTGGCATTACATATTAAAACAGCAATAACTGATGAACGTAATGCGTGGCAATTGATGGTAAAACAGTGTATATCTGGTTTTTGTCTAGAAAATCAGGAAATAAAACTGCTATTAGGTAGTGAAAATATTGAACAAAGATATCAACAATTTATCAAGTTATTTCCGGAAATTCAGTCAAGAATGCCCGAAAATGAAAGAATAATGGTTGCTGATTTACGTTATGAAAATGGTATTTCAGTGCAAAGAGAAAAAATAATGCAGTAAGGAATAAATTAAGGCTGGAGTATGAAAGCAACAGAAAAAAAATTGGTCGTTGGATTAGAGGTTGGTACATCCAAAGTACTTGCTCTTGTTGGTGAAGTTCTTCCCGATGGTGTTGTCAACATCATCGGTGTGGGACATTGCCCATCGAAAGGAGTGGATAAAGGTGGAGTGAACGATCTCGAGTCTGTCGTGAAATCAATCCAACGAGCGATTGATCAAGCTGAATTAATGGCTGATTGTCAAATATCTTCAGTATATTTAAGCCTTTCTGGTAAACATATCCGTTGCCAAAATGAAATAGGAATGGTACCAATAGAGGATGAAGAGGTAACCGCAGAAGATGTAGACAATGTTGTTCATACAGCAAAATCAGTCAGAATTTTAGATGAACACCGTATTTTGCATGTCATTGCACAAGAATATTCTATTGATTTGCAAGAAGGGATTAAAAATCCTATTGGCTTATCTGGAGTAAGAATGAAAGCCAAAGTTCACTTAATTACTTGCCATAATGATATGGCAAGAAATATTGTGAAAGCAGTAGAACGCTGCGGTTTGAACGTAGATCAACTTATTTTTTCTGGATTGGCATCTAGCTATGCAGTTTTAACGGACGATGAAAAAGAACTTGGTGTTTGCGTAA
This sequence comes from Gilliamella sp. Gris1-4, assembly GCF_001690335.1. Taxonomy (NCBI): domain Bacteria; kingdom Pseudomonadati; phylum Pseudomonadota; class Gammaproteobacteria; order Orbales; family Orbaceae; genus Gilliamella; species Gilliamella sp. Gris1-4. The sequence continues at coordinate 34,964 of NZ_LZHA01000027.1, forward strand.
TTGATATGGGCGGCGGTACAATGGATGTAACAGTCTATACAGGTGGTGCTTTACGTCATTCTGTAGTAATTCCTTACGCAGGAAATGTTGTTACTAGTGATATTGCATATGCGTTTGGTGCACCACCTATGGATGCAGAAAACATTAAAATTCGTTATGGATGCGCTGTAGGTTCGTTAATTGGTAAAGATGAAGTTATCGATGTTCCTAGTGTTGGTGGAAGACCATCTCGCTCATTGCAACGACAAACGCTTGCAGATGTAATAGAACCTCGATATTCAGAACTTCTTTCGTTGGTACAAAAAGAGTTACTTGTATTACAAGAAGAACTAAAAAAACAAAATATCAAATATCAATTAGCGGCAGGTATTGTTTTAACTGGCGGTGCAGCACAAATAAAAGGAATGGTAGAGTGTGCTGAAAAAGTTTTTCAAAATCAAGTGCGTATTGGTCAGCCACTGAATATATCGGGATTAACTGACTATGTTCAAAAACCTTATTGTTCAACAGCTATAGGGTTATTACATTATGGAAAACAAAGTTTATTAAATGATGATGGAAAAGATAATAATAAATCATCATTAAAAGGGATAGCTAAACGATTAACCGGATGGTTTAAAAAAGAATTTTAGCTAATATATTTCAAGAACTTCGTGGACATTGTAGATGATTATCTGTACAATGTTCACAGATCGTAAATTTGGAGATAAGTTATGTTTGAACCTATGGTTGCAGATGATGAACCAGCAGCAGTCATTAAAGTTATTGGTGTAGGTGGTGGCGGCGGTAATGCTGTCGAGCATATGATTGCTGAACATATTGAAGGCGTTGAATTTTTTGCAGCAAATACAGATGCACAAGCCTTAAAAAGAATTAAGGTAGGTCAAACTATCCAAATCGGAACTAATGTTACTAAAGGGCTTGGTGCTGGTGCTAATCCTGAAGTCGGTAGAAATTCTGCTGAGGAAGATCGTGATGTCATTCGTAGTGCTATTGAAGGAGCCGACATGGTTTTTATCGCAGCAGGAATGGGTGGCGGCACTGGAACGGGGGCAGCCCCTGTTGTTGCGGAAATAGCAAAAGAACTAGGAATTCTAACAGTTGCAGTTGTTACTAAACCTTTTGGTTTTGAAGGTAAAAAGCGTATGGCTTTTGCTGAGCAAGGTATTTCTGAGTTGGCAAAACATGTTGACTCACTAATTACTATTCCGAATGATAAATTATTAAAAGTATTAGGTCGTGGTGTTAAATTACTTGACGCTTTTGCCGCTGCTAATGGTGTTTTAAAAGGTGCAGTACAAGGTATTGCAGAGCTTATTACTAAACCAGGCCTTATCAATGTTGACTTTGCTGATGTAAGGACAGTGATGTCTGAAATGGGATATGCTATGATGGGTTCTGGTCGAGCTAGTGGTGATAATCGAGCTGAAGAAGCCGCTGAAATGGCGATTTCTAGTCCATTGCTTGAAGACATTGATTTATCTGGAGCTCGAGGCGTATTAGTTAACGTAACATCTGGATTTGATATTGGTTTAGAAGAATTTGAAACAGTCGGTAACACAGTTAAAGCATTTGCTTCTGATAATGCTACGGTTGTTGTTGGTTCAACTTTTGATCCAGATATATCTGATGAAATTCGAGTAACAGTGGTTGCAACTGGTATTGGTATGGATAAACGTCCAGAAGTTAAAATGCCTAAACCAGTTTCACACAATGAGCTATTTAGCCGAAGCAGTCCTTTAGGACAACAAGAAGAGAAATTGGCAAAGGTTGTTAATGAACCAACAGCTTCTCCTCTTGAAGATCATAAAATTTTAGATATTCCTGCTTTCATACGGAAGCAAGCAAATTAAAGTAAAGTTGAACTTATTTGATTTTTTATTGTCAAAATCAATAGGAACAAATAAAAAAGTAGGTGCAAAGTGAAACAAAGAACATTAAAAAAGACTATTCAAGCAACTGGTGTTGGTTTACATACCGGCAAAAAAGTTACTTTGACATTACGTCCTGCGCCTGAAAATACAGGTATAATTTACCGTCGTACTGATTTAAATCCATATGTGGATTTTCCCGTGGATGCAAAATCTGTGCGTGATACAATGCTTTGTACTTGTTTGATAAATGAAGATAATGTTCGTATTTCTACTGTTGAGCATATTAATGCTGCATTAGCAGGGCTAGGCATTGATAATATTATTATTGAAGTTAATGCCCCTGAAATACCAATTATGGATGGTAGTGCAAGTCCATTTGTTTATTTATTGCTTGATGCTGGTATTGCTGAACAAAACGCACTTAAAAAGTTTTTGTGTGTAAAAGAAACAGTTCGAGTTGAAAATGGTGATAAATGGGCTGAAGTAAGGCCTTATAGTGGCTTTAAACTGGATTTCACTATTGATTTTCAACATCCGGCTATCGACAGTAGTTCACAACGTTATCAACTAGATTTTTCGTCTGAATCGTTTATTCGTCAAATCAGCCGTGCTAGAACATTTGGTTTTATGCGTGATATTGAAGCATTACAATCTAAAGGTTTATGCCTAGGTGGTAGTTTAGATTGTGCAATTGTTGTTGATGATTATAAAGTGCTAAATGAAGATGGTTTGCGTTTTGAAGATGAGTTTGTGCGTCACAAAATGCTTGATACTATCGGTGATTTATATATGAGCGGTCACAATATGATTGGTGAAGTTGTTTGTTATAAATCAGGTCATGCATTGAATAATCAATTATTGCAAGCATTGCTAGCAAAACAAAATGCATGGGAATATATCACATTTACAGAAGAGCAAACTGTACCACTTGCATTGGGTACCCAACAGCTTATTCTCGCGTAAAATAATAAGTAACATTTTATATTATAGACGCTCCTGTTTTTAATAGGAGCGTTTTTATTTTATATTAAAGAGATAGTAATATGAATAACAGTCATTTTTTTGCTCATTTATCCCGATTAAAACTAATTAATCGTTGGCCTTTAATGCGTAATGTAAGAACTGAAAATGTATCAGAGCATAGTTTACAGGTTGCTTTTGTTGCACATGCCTTAGCAATAATTAAAAACAAGAAATTTAATGGAAATGTTAATCCAGAAAGAATTGCATTGCTGGCAATGTACCACGACGTTTCAGAAGTAATAACAGGCGATCTACCAACACCAACAAAGTATTACAATCCACAAATAACGGTTGAATATAAAAAGATTGAAAAAATAGCACAGCATAAACTTATCAATATGCTTCCTAAAGAATTACAAGATGATTTTAGAACATTAATTGATGATGATTTTTATGATGAAACCGAGAAAAGTATTGTAAAACAAGCTGATGCATTATGTGCTTACCTAAAAACGATTGAAGAACTTAGTGCGGGCAACAATGAGTTTAAATTAGCAGAACAACGTTTAAAAAAGACTTTATCTGAACGTAACAGTCCTGAAATGAATTACTTTTTAGACGTTTTTGTTCCAAGCTTTAGCTTGTCATTAGATGAGATAACTATGTAAAATTAATTTATCTATTTAAATATTTTTTATTTCTATCATAGATTATTAATAAAAAATACGTCTTGTTTAGAATGTTAAATGTAGTGATGACAAAAAGACTCTTACTGTATTTATAATAGATATACTTTACCTGAGATTATAATTTATATTTTGATAAATATAACGTTTAACAGGTCTACCAATAGACAGATAAGTTAAATGGCTTTTAAGCTCACCAAGTTCCTCTAAGTAATCGAGATATTTTTTTAATGATATACGAGATAACGAAATTAATTCAACGATATCACTCATTGAAAAATCACAATTGTACTGAATAATAACCTCTCGAACCTTTTGTAAGGTCAGGTTATCAATACCTTTAGGCAACCCTGTGTTATGAGTAGTCGGTTTAGCAAAAATCCGATCATCTAATTGATGCTGATTTAATATTTTGGACGATGATAACAAACGAACACGCTCCTGATAGGAAACTAATGCGGTGCGTAAACGCTCAAAAGTGAAAGGTTTAACAATATAATCAATTACACCTAAACGTAGAGCTGCTTGAATCTCATTGGTTTTACAAGCAGCGGTCACCATAATAATATCAATTTTGGGATAACTAATACGAATATGCTGTAATAATTCTAACCCATTGAGTTTGGGCATAAATACGTCAAGTAGGATAAGATCAATATGATTATCATGAATACAATGTAGGGCTTGTTCACCATTACTAACATTAGCGACTAAATTAAACCCAGGAACCATTTGTACATATTTCTTATTAAGTTCTGCCACCATATAGGATCATCTTCAACAATTAAAACATCAACCATGAGTTACTTTCTCCCTATAAATCGCTTTTAGTGGTAATAATACTTTAAAACAGGCTCCTTTTTTATTACTTAGGTCACATAATTGAATATGCCCATTAAGTTCATCAATACTGGCTAATACTAAATACAATCCGATTCCACGATTATCGCCTTTGGTTGAATACCCTTTTTGGAAGATGTATTGAGTATCCTCATCAGAAATACCTTCACCATTATCATTAACCTCAATTTGGAGAGTATCATTATTAATTTCCAAATTGACATTTATCTGCTTATTGTCTAAAAATTGTACCGAATCTAAACTATTATCAATTAAATTACCGAGGATTGTGATTAAAGAGTGAGTAATTGAAATATCTGTAATTGGAGATAATTCTCCATTAATATTAAACAACAAACTTACTCCCAATTCTCTAGCTCGGCTAAATTTACTATTTAAAAAACCAGAAATAATAGGATCTTTGATTGCTTGAGTAACAAGTTTTGATTCAGCTTGCTGATTACCAATAATCTCTTCAAGATAATCAATTAACTCTTGTTTATTATTATTAAACGCCAAACCATAAATAACATGCAATTTATTATTAAATTCATGTGATTGTGAACGTAAGGCGTCGGCATAACGGTTTACTCCAGTTAAATTTTCTGCTAATTGTCTCATTTCGGTCATATCCCGAAACGAGGCAATAGCACCAACTAATAAACCATTAACAAGTAAAGGGACTCGATTTGTTAGAATAACTACTCCATTTATATTTTGCTCACAATCATATTCAGCAATCCCACTAACCATTACATCATGCAAACGAGTATTTGGAATAACATCTACAATTTGTTCCCCGATTACATCTTCTTTATTACTATTAATACGCAATATACGTTTAGCTTCATTATTAATTTGTGTAATGTAACCCTCCCGATTTATGACAACAATACCTTCTTTAACTGTTCTGATTATAGCGTCTCTTTCCTCAAATAAATGCGCCATTTCTGTAGGCTCAAGGCCATATAATATTTTTTTAATATTGCGAGATAACAATAATGATAAAATAACTGCCACGACTAATGATGCGAACAAAGAGAACCAAATTGATTGACTTGTTCTTGATGCAAGTTGATTAATTTTTTGTAGTGTTTGTCCGACTAATACCGCACCAATTTGCTGATGCTCATCATTGTAAATAGGACTAAATGCACGCACCGAATTTCCGAGAGTTCCTTTGGCAATTGATGTATAAGATTCCCCTTTTAATGCTCTGTGTTCGTCGCCACCAACAATAGACAATCCTATTTTACTTTTATCGGGATGAGAAAGTCGTACTCCCTGCATATTAAAAACAACGACAAAATCAACTTGTGTTAATCTTCGTATTTTTTCGGTCTCATTTTGGAGAAGAGCTAAATTTTCAAAAGTAGGTGTTTGTATACTTTCTATTGTATTATTTGAAGAAGAAATAATTTTAGCGATATTTTCAACTCGTTGGCGAGATGTTTGTAAATATTCATTATTAACAAGTTGGATAATATAGACATTTTCAGCTATGGCTGATAACGTAAAAACTAAAAAGAACAAGCTTATCAGCTTAAATTTAAGTGTTAACCGATTAAAAAAGTATTTCATTTAATAGATCTTTCGACAGCAATATTGTGAATTTATATTAACCTAAAAATGATAAAAATCTGCTAATAAAATAGATAATTAGCAGATTATAATTAATACACCTTAACTAGCAAATAGTACATCTATTTTGCAGCGTTTTTTACGCTCTCAGCAACAACTTTAGCAACATTGAGTTCAAATGCATTAGGTAATATACATTCCGTCGATAATTTATCATCAGACACAATACTTGCTAAACCTCTAGCTGCAGCTAATTGCATTTCAAGTGTGATATTTTTAGCTCTTGCATCCAAAGCACCTCTAAAAATACCTGGGAATGCTAAAACATTATTAATTTGATTTGGATAATCGCTACGCCCAGTTCCAACAATATAAGCACCAGCGGCTTTTGCTTCTTCAGGGAATATTTCAGGGGTTGGATTAGCCATTGCAAAAATAATCGATTTTTCTGCCATGGTTGAAACCCATTCAGGTTTTAATACACCAGGAGCAGAAACACCAATAAATACATCAGCTCCTTTTACCGCATCTTCTAACGTCCCTTTTTGTTTTTCATGATTGGTAATTTTAGCCATTGCTAAATGATGTGGCGGTAATGAATCATCATCCGAATAAAACCTTGAATTAAAATAACCCGATGCATACCTAAAATACTACCGCAAACTAAACTCGCAATATAAAAAAGTAAAAAGTTAGAATCTTTCATCAACATTTTTGTTGCAGTTAAAGTATTTTCGTCAAAAACACCATAGTAAACTAACAGTGATGGAACAATTAAAGATAAAATTGCAGGTGCACCAAATTTTTTAAAAAAAGGAATATTTTGCCCAAACGTTCCTAAAAACCAACCTAATGGCAAAATAACAGCAAAGCCTCCAATTAATGTTCTTGGTAGCATATCTAATTGGGCGGCGATAATAACGATGATGGAACAAACAACGAAAATAGGTAAAGGTAAAGAACCTATATAAAGTTTATTTTCTTTTAATTTTTGCATCATGCTCATAATATAACCTCTTGCACTCCTAATTTATTTCAAAAGTACAATCAGTATAATCATGGATATAAAAATCAGAAGAATAAGAAAGTTATATAACTAATTATGTAATTAATGTAAGTCATTAAATAATTTGGATTGCATAAATTGAAATATAGAGACAGCTTTATCTAGCTATTCACCTATTGATTTACGAGTGTTTAAAATGATCAATACAGATCAAATTAAAATTATAGATTAATTGAAAGATTACGCATTAATAACCAAGGCCAGATACAAACATCAATTACCATTGTGAATGATGATACTCTCACCATGGTAAAATAATTAATCTTCTTTCCCTCGGATCTTCCGAGACAATCGTTTAAACCCATGAGTAAACTTTTTAATTGTCATTGCCAAAAAAGGAACCTTAATTTTGATATCAAAGCGTTCTTTCAGCTCGATTGCATCATTGGCTTTAGTTAACCAAATAAACCCTGAGTTCGTTAAATCGATGGCCTTGATTTTTCCTTCAGGCGTTAAGATAAAATTTCCGCCATGAATATCATTAGATACTAAATTATAACTGTGCAGTTTTTCAATACAGTTTTTAACTTGCTCGCCATACTCTTTCATTTCTTCCCACTTTAAAGAACGTCCTTCGATAAAATTAAAAATCATATAATGGCGTTTAGATTTTTGATCAAAAGCAACCAAATACAGTTCATAAGCAATATCGGCATTATCAAGTGATATTTTGGCGAGTTTACGAATCAAATTGAAATAAAAGTCGCCTGTAATTTTGGCGATTAAACGACGCTCTAAACGATGCTCAACACCGCCATCAATTTTAAAAATAAATTTTGATTCATTATGATCGATTAAATAAGTATATCGCTCTAATTTATCGCTAGGATCGAGTAATTCATGATGTCCTTCTTCTGCCAAAAATTGGTCAAAAAGTTCTAAATAATTGATTTCGTCATTTTGCACATAGGCGAACTTCATATCGCCACGTTGAACTTCAATAATCTTTGCAAAGTTATTCAAATTTTATTATCCCAGAATACATCAAAAAAGTTGACTTATCTTAAACATTATCTGCGTTAAAGTAAATGAAACAGTAACGTTTAACTAGTAGTACGATTAATATTAATTAAAAAGTGATGAATATTTGCTATGCCATTAAAATGATATTATGGTTAAATAATTGAATTTATATTATTGGTTAGTTATGTCTAATAGCTCATCCGAATGGTTTTTATATATTATTAGAACAGCAAAAAAATCACTCTATACTGGTATTACAACAAATGTGGAAAGAAGGCTTCACCAACATCAAACCAACAAAGGTGCAAAGCATCTAAAAGGGCAAAAAGATTTAACTATTGTGTACCAAATCTATATTGGTGACAGATCGATGGCGCTCAGGCTTGAGTACCGAATAAAACAGCTTTCTAAACAAAAAAAAGAGAAGTTAGTCACAAACCAACCTAATTTAAACGAATTATTAAAACTACTCAATTAATACGCTTTATATTCACATCATTGGCATTAACTGTATTGCAGGAGCTTTAATTGCATCAATTTGCTTATTAAACTCAGCTAATTGTTGACGCCAAAAATCCTCATCAGGAATCCATGGAAAGGCGATAGGAAAAGCAGGATCTTGCCAACGCTCTAAAATCCATGCTAAATGATGAACCATTCTCATCGCTCTTAAAGGTTCGATAAGCTTTAATTGATGATGATCAAACTCACAAAACTCCTGATACATTTCAATCAATAAATCCAACTGTAAACGTTGCTGTTGACGATCACCATGCAGTAACATCCACAGATCTTGAATTGCAGGGCCATTACGAGAATCATCAAAATCAACAAACATTGCATTATCGCGCCATAAAATATTACCCGCATGGCAATCGCCATGTAATCGAATAGGCTGCCAATCGTTATGCCAATGCTGTTCAACAGTTTTTATTAACTGGGCTAAAATATCTTTAAGGTCAGTTTGAACTTTTTTAGAAATATAAGCGCTAGATAGCAAGATATCTTGTGGCCGATAAAGATACTCTTCTAATCCAATAGTTGGACGATGTAAAAATGTCTGCTTAGCACCAATTTGATGGATACGACCAAGCAACATACCCACAGATTCCATTTGCTCGATATTATCCATCTCATATTGTCGTCCTCCAACACTAGCAAACAACGTAAACAGATAACCTTGATATTCGTGTAGTGTCGTATTATTAAATGTTAATGGCGTAATAACGGGAACCTCAGCATCAGCTAATTGCTTAGTAAACTGATGTTCTTCAAGAATTTGCTGACGATCCCAACGATTTGGTCGATAAAACTTAGCCACATAACGTTTATGATTTTCATCTTGAAATTGATAAACACGATTTTCATAACTATTTAACACAGTCAAACCAGAATCTATACTCAATCCTATTGAAGATAGGCTATCAATAATTAAATCTGGTGATAAAGATTGAAACGAAAATGTTGAACTATTCATTGAATGATCCTTTATTGCAAACTAAACCATTCATCTAATTTTTGTTTTAGAGCTTCAAGTCCAATACGCTTAGGTGATGAAAAAGGAGCAACAGTAATATCTCCTTGAAAAGGTAAAATAGCTTCTTTAACCATATTAACTTGTTTTTTTTGAGCGCCAGAAGCTAATTTATCAGCTTTAGTAAGCAGTAACATAATAGGGATATCAACTGAAACCGCCCACTCAATCATCTGTTGATCTAAATCTTTTAACGGGTGTCTAATATCCATCAATACAACCAAACCTTTTAAACTCTCACGTTTTTGCAGATATTCACCCAATGATTTTTGCCATTTACGCTTTATCGCCTCTGGCACTTGAGCATAGCCATAACCGGGTAAATCTACTAAACGGCAATTTTCTTCAACTTCGAAAAGATTAATAAGTTGGGTTCGACCTGGCGTTTTACTCGTTCTAGCAAGTCCTTTTTGATTGGTTAATGTATTAAGAGCGCTTGATTTGCCAGCATTAGAACGGCCAGCAAAAGCAATTTCAACACCATTATCAATAGGTAGATGAGAAATATCAGGTGCACTCAAAATAAAATGAGTTTTAGCATAATTTAATGGGTGAATATTGGTCATAAATAAGTATCCTTTAAATGCAACGGCATTTAATTGACTAAAATGCCGTTACTGTATAGAAAAACTTAAGAATTGACAACTTTTTCCACAGCTTTTGCTAATCGAGTCATACCTTCTTTAATTTCATCTTCAGAAATAATTAGTGATGGGGTAAGGCGTAAAACATTAGGTCCGGCATTTAAAATCATCACTTTAAATTCGGATGCTACGTTCAAAAAATCACGAGCTTTATTGTGAAATTTGGGCTGTAACTCTGCACCTAACAACAACCCTTTCCCACGATACTCTCGAAATAATTTAAATTTATCATTAATTTCCTCTAATTGCTCAATAAATACAGCACGTCGTTTTTGCACACCTTCAAGTATTTCAGGAGAATTAATCATATCAAAAGCCTCGCAACCCACAGCACAAGCTAAAGGATTACCACCATAAGTTGTACCATGCACACCAGGATGCATAACTGAAGCAATTTCGTCTGTTGTTAACATAGCACTAATAGGAAATCCACCGCCCAGTGCTTTAGCCGAGGTCAAAATATCGGGCTTTACATCGTATTGTTGATAAGTAAATAAACTGCCTGTTCGACCCATTCCACACTGCACTTCATCAAACACCAGTAACGCTTTATATTCATCACATAGCTCCCGCAAACCCTGTAAAAATTCTGGTGTGGCTGAAGTTAACCCACCTTCACCTTGCACAGGCTCTAGTACAACCGCACAAGTATGATCATCCATTACGGCTTTAACTGCATCAAGATCATTAAAAGGAACATGAATAATATCAGCTGGTTTTGGACCAAAACCATCCGAATACTTAGCCTGACCACCAACAGAGACGGTAAAAAATGTACGCCCATGAAAAGATTGATAAAAAGCAATAATTTTAGTCTTATAAGGATTGTATTTATGTATTGCGTAATGACGAGCTAATTTAAACGCAGCTTCATTAGCTTCGGCACCAGAATTTGCAAAAAAAACACGTTCAGCAAACGTATTATCGATAAGTTTTTGAGCAAGATTTAAAGCCGGCTCATTAGTAAAAACATTACTTACATGCCATAACTTTTCACTTTGTTCATGTAATGCTTTAACTAATCTTGGATGACAATGCCCAAGCGCATTTACAGCGATGCCACCTGCAAAATCAATATATTCTTCACCATTTTGATCCCAAACACGACTCCCTTTACCCTTTACGGGGATAAATTTTGCTGGTGCATAAATAGGTAAAATAACTTTATCAAAAAGTTCACGTGTGATTTTTGGCTGCATTGTTTAATCCTTATTTATTTTATTAACTAGTTCCTATCATTTTAATCGAACTAATTGCGGTGTAAAGTAAATAATTATTCAAATATTTTAAATTAATATTCACTAATTAAAGGTGAATTCAATTTAAAATTAATATAATAATTTTCTTCTTATCTATAATTATTTTCAGGTATAATCAGCCTTTGTTTGTTAATTGTACTTAAAAGAGATAAAAATGAGTCGTATTGTTTATTGCCATTATTTAAAAAAAGAAGCAGAAGGATTAGATTTTCAACTTTACCCAGGAGAGCTTGGAAAACGTATTTTTAACGAAATATCCAAACAGGCATGGCAAGAATGGCTCAAAAAACAAACTATGTTAATTAACGAAAATAAATTCAATATGATGAATCTAGAACATCGAAAAAAAATTGAAGCTGAAATGATCAAATTTCTATTTGAAGGCGAAGAAGTTGTTATTGACGGATACAAACCCCAAAATTGAGATGTAAAATGAAAAAAAATAAAAAAATCATAGCGTTAATTATTACTGTAACTCTTCTAACAGGTTGTCCTAGTACGAATTCAAAAAAAGATGAAGACTATTATATTAAAGACACTAATGCTTTTAATATATTAATTAGCCAATATGCTAATAACATTGAACAAATTTGGGGGCCTAAAGAAGTCCTTATAGCAGGTCCAAAAGACTACGTTCAATATGAAGATAACCTAAAAACTCGCGTCCATATTAACTTCGTTTCAGGTGTAATTACTATTGAAACCATGACAGAATCACCAATAGAAAACCTAAAAGAAGCGATAGTTTCGACATTACTTATGTCAGAGCCAGTTGACATTATACGCCATGACAAAATCAGTCAAGACTTATCTCAAGAACCATTTTTATACAATCAGGTATTAGATCAAGATCATCAACCGATTCGTTGGAGTGGCAGAGCTAATAGTTTTGCTGATTATCTACTTACCAATAACATAAAAACCCGCTCATCAGGTTCTCATAAAATCACTTATGTTGAAATTAAACTAGTTCCTAACCACATAAATCAGCGTGCCAAAAAATTCTTACCAATCGTAACCGAAGCATCTAATCGCTACTATATTGATGAACGCTTAATTTTAGCGATTATGGAAGTTGAATCAGCATTTAACCCATATGCTGTTAGCCGTACTGATGCACTAGGACTAATGCAAGTACAGCAACACACCGCTGGACGTGATATTTTCAAATTACGAGGCAAATCAGGTGAACCAAGTCGAAAATTCTTACTTGATCCACGTAATAACGTTGATATGGGTACCGCTTACTTATCATTACTAAAAACCAAATACTTAGCTGGCATCAATAATCCAATCTCGTTAAGATACGCCATGATTACTTCTTATAACGGTGGGGCAGGTAGTGTATTGCGCACATTTTCTAACGATCGCAACGAAGCGATCAACATCATAAACTCAATGACACCACAACAAGTTTATCGAAAACTAGTTACATCCCACGTCTCGCAAGAATCGCGTAATTATCTAATAAAAGTTAGTCGGATTTTAGATAATAGATAAGCGAATAATAAATATCAAATAGCTCCTTACTATTTACAACTTACAACGAATAATAAGGAGCACTCCCCATAACTAAAGCAAAAAAACTTCAATAAAATCAATAGTCTACCGGAGAAATTTTAGGCCTTTAAAAAGCACCTACTCCACCAGTCCCAAAAACCACCCAACCGCTACGCCCCCATAAAAAACGCCACTCCCCAAAAAAAGCCAAAGCAACCCCACACTCACCGCTAACAAATCTTTACAATAAACCAACAAAAAAAGTGGCGCATTATTCATCATCAAGTTATAATTTTTGAGCTTATACAGGCAAGGAATCGCTCAAAAATCAGGCAAATGGATATAAAAGTTCATAAAAAACAATAAATTACTTGACAAGGAAATAAAAATGCATTACCATGGTTGGCATCTGGCATCTGGCATCTGGCCTGCCAAACCTATGCCCTAAATCTTATTGATTCGCACGGTAGCCAAAGTAGGGCGCCACAGTTATTTTCATCATCGAAGTCATTTCGCGTAGCGGAATCGACGCCGTCATCGGGGTCTTTACTGGCGATGCTGTCGGCGGATTCTTCGACAACATCTTCGGTCACATCATCGGCCATATATTCGGCAAAATTATCGTCGATATCCAAGTGGTTAT
>NZ_LZHA01000028.1:0-30187 GCF_001690335.1 Gilliamella sp. Gris1-4
CGATTATCAGGGCTCATCAACATAGTACAGGCGCTGCAACGGAGTATTCCGAGCAAATAGGTCAGAGCTGTGGTGGTAATTCAACTAAAATTCATCTTGCGGTTGATAGTGGTGGTTTGCCTATTTGTTTTGAGCTTTCTGAAGGACAACGACATGATATCACTTATGCAGAAAACCTAGTTGAAAAGCTCGATGAAGTCAATACAGTGATAGCCGATAAAGGTTATGACAGCGAGCCTTTTCGGTGCTTTGTTCGTCAAAAAGGCGGACGAACGGTGATTGCTAAACGTAATTATGGTAAGGATATAGATAAAAGCAGTATGGATAGGTGCCTTTATCGCTATCGTCATTTAGTCGAGAATGCCTTTGCTAGAATCAAGCAATATCGTTCAATATCAACTAGATACGATAAGTTAGAAAGGAATTATGCCAGTATGGTATCACTGGCATTTATGTTAATGTGGCTGCCAATGTATTGTTGAGTAATTTATGTACAGCAAAGATCAACAGCCCCTAGTATTCTGAAAGTTTTTATCTAAAAGAATCAAATCTTCAAAAAATATTTTCTCGTTAGATTCATTTCCCATTTCGTCCTCCATCATTATGTGATCTGCTACTTTATAAAATATTACTAATTTGCTATTTCCTGAAATAAATCAGCACTAATTTAATATCACTAATTTTAAGAAATTAAGATAAAAGAGACGAATGGATTTGATACCAAATAATATCCAAGATATTGCTCATCATAGGGATAATTATGTTGAAATAATTATTGAGTAGAAATTAAAAATGTATTTTACGGAAATGATAAACAGATTAATTTTTTGATATTCCGCCTATTTTAGTGTAGGCGGAATAAGAGAAATAAATATATTAGTTTTTAAATGAATGAATTGGAGCGGGAATTCTTCCACCTCGATTAATAAAATCACATGAACTAAATTTGTTTACTGACATAACGGGAGCATGGCCAAGTAAACCACCAAATTCAATGTTATCTCCTACTTTTAATCCCTCGGCTGGAATAATTCGCACAGCTGTTGTTTTGTGGTTAATCACCCCTATTGCAGCCTCATCTGCAATAATAGCCGAAATAGTTTCAGCTGGTGTATCGCCTGGAATTGCAATCATATCCAGACCAACAGAACAAACACAGGTCATTGCTTCTAGTTTTTCAAGATTAAGTGCACCGTTATTTACAGCATCAATCATACCAGCATCTTCCGAAACAGGAATAAATGCACCGCTTAATCCGCCAACATGGCCACAAGCCATTACTCCACCTTTTTTAACCGCATCGTTTAGCATAGCTAGTGCTGCAGTTGTACCGTGTGTACCAACTGCTTCTAATCCCATTTCTTCTAAAATGTGTGCAACCGAATCACCAATTGCTGGGGTTGGAGCTAACGATAAATCGACAATACCAAATTTAACGCCTAAACGTTCAGAAGCCTCTTTACCAACCAGTTGCCCCATACGAGTAATTTTAAATGAAGTTTTTTTGATAATCTCAGCTACAACATCAAATGGCTGACCTTTGACTTTTTCAAGTGCTCGCTTAACTACACCAGGACCACTGACACCAACGTTAATGACGCAATCAGCTTCCCCTACGCCATGAAAGGCACCTGCCATAAATGGATTATCTTCAACAGCATTAGCAAACACAACTAACTTAGCACAGGCCATGCTACTATTATCAGCTGTTAATTGCGCGGCTTCTTTGATGACATTACCCATTTGCTTTACTGCATCCATGTTGATCCCCGTTTGTGTAGAGCCAACATTTACCGAAGAGCAAACTCGTTCAGTCTGTGCAAGTGCTTGGGGAATTGATTTAATTAAAATTTCATCCCCTTTATGGTAACCTTTTTGTACCAGTGCTGAAAATCCACCAATAAAGTTAACACCAACTGCTTTGGCCGCTTCGTCCAAAGTTTTAGCAAACGCTACATAATCTTTATCATCACTAGCACCGGCAATTAAAGATATTGGCGTAACAGAAATACGCTTATTGATTATTGGAATACCGAATTCTGAAGTAATCTGATCACCTACTTTAACAAGATCTTTTGCCAGACGTGTAATTTTGTTATAAATCTTTTGGCGTGCTTTTTCACCATCACTATCTATACAATCAAGAAGAGAAATACCCATGGTTATTGTGCGGATATCAAGTTTTTCTTCCTCAATCATTTTAATGGTTTCGAGGATCTGTTTTGTTTCCATTAGTATTATCCTTTTATTAAAATATAGAATTAATATTATAAACGATGCATAGCATCAAAAATTTCTTCTCTTTGAAGATTAACTTTAACTTTTAGATTTTCACCTGTTTGCATCAACACAGTTTTTACTTCATCAAATGACACATTAATTTTAGATAGGTCAAGTAACATAATCATCGTAAAATACTCATCCATGATAGTTTGGCTGACATCTAAAATATTAATATCTAATTCATATAACTTTTGGCTAATACCAGCAATAATACCTGTTTGATCTTTACCAATTACCGTTAAAATGGTTTTCATAACACTACTCCGCACAAAAAATAGACAATTAAATAATATTTATTGAGCTAACTATAATAGCATCTTCAAAAATTATCGAAATAGGAGTAGATTGTTTTTTTCAGTAAAAATGTAAACACAAGAACTAAAAAGAGCAACTTATGGTAAATTTCTCGAAATCCACAAAATTGGATCATGTTTGTTACGATATCCGTGGTCCAATTCTAGAGCATGCAAAACGACTGGAAGAAGAAGGTCAAACTATCCTGAAACTCAATATTGGTAACCCAGCGCCTTTCGGTTTTGCTGCGCCTGATGAATTATTAATTGATGTGATTAGAAACTTACCTTCCTCACAAGGATATTCCGATTCTAAAGGCCTTTATTCTGCCCGTAAAGCAATCATGCAGTATTATCAAGCTCGCGGAATTAATAGTTTAGATGTTGAAGATATTTACATCGGTAATGGTGTATCAGAATTAATCGTTCAATCCATGCAGGCTTTACTAAATAGTGGTGATGAAGTACTTGTACCTATGCCCGATTACCCATTATGGACAGCGGCTATTAGTTTGTCTGGAGGGAGCGCTGTGCACTATCTTTGCGATGAAGAAGCAAATTGGTCACCTGATATTGAAGATATTAAACGGAAAATAACTCCAAACACTAAAGGAATAGTAATTATTAATCCTAACAACCCGACAGGCGCTGTTTATAGTAAAGAAGTATTACTTGAGATCGCTGAAATCGCTCGTCAAAATAATCTAATCATCTTCGCTGATGAGATTTACGATAAAATTTTATATGATGATGCAGTGCATTATTCAATTGCCGCATTGGCACCCGATTTATTTGTCATTACCATGTGTGGCCTATCAAAAACTTATCGAGTTGCTGGTTTTAGGCAAGGCTGGATGGCGCTTTGTGGTCCAAAAAACCATGTAAAAGGCTATATTGAAGGCTTAAATATGCTAGCTTCAATGCGTTTATGTGCCAATGTGCCATTACAACATGCTATTCAAGGAGCGCTAGGAGGCTACCAAAGCATCAATGAATTTATTGTTCCTGGAGGTCGCTTATATGATCAATGTATGTTGGCATGGCGTTTACTTAATGAAATCCCTGGGGTTTCATGTACTAAACCACAAGGTGCTTTGTATCTATTTCCAAAATTAGATCAGAAAAAATTCAACATCCATAACGACCAAAAACTTGTATTAGATTTTTTGTTACAAGAAAAAGTATTACTTGTACAAGGAACCGGCTTTAATTGGCATAAACCGGATCACGTTAGAATTGTTGCTTTGCCTCATTCCGGCCAACTTGAAGAGGCTATTGGAAGATTTGCTCACTTTCTATCTTCCTATAAGCAATAAATCGCTCATTGATTAATCCCCAGTTTCAACTGGGGTAATTCCAATAACTCAGTCAGAATAGATTTATAAGACCATACATATACCTTCAAAGCTTTTCTCAATCTTTTTAGTTCTTGATTCTAATGCAGGTGTAAGTTCTTTTTCTATAATATCTATTTGTTCTTGCAATTTATTTGCACCTATATAAATAGCCATATTACCTTTAGCCATTTCATCATGGATATGAGCAACTTATCGATAGAAACGCTGAGTATTACGCAATAACTCTGGCTGAGTACCTAACATTACGGTTAAAAATTTCATATTTTCAAACTAAACAGTATTGTTAATGTCTTTGATTAGCTGCTAAATACTCCCTCTATAATTGTCGCGGCAAGAATAGAAAATTGACTGTTCCAAAACTTACCTTTCAATTTCACCCATTTGTTCCACGCCTTAAGATTTGACCTTAACTTGTAAAATTAATTTATTTGGTACCAAATAAAAAAGCGCTTAATAGCGCTTTAGATTAAAAATTACTGTACTTATTTTTTAAGTTCAGCAATTTTTTTACGAATATTGTTTGCTCGATCAGCTGAAGATGGATGGCTACTTAAGATTGAAGCATCACCACCACCTAATTTATCAAATGCGGATGCAAGTCCTGCTGGATTAATTTTTTTCTTAACTAAGAAATCAAAAGAGTAATTATCTGCATCTTGTTCTTGTTTTTGTGAAAACTGAGAATTAATCACTGCTGATGCTAAAGCGCCTAAGCTAGATTTAGATAAAGTGGCAATTTTTGCATTACCAGATGCTGCTGCTGCATCACGTGCAATTTCAGTTGCATAAGCAACTTGCATTGCTTTTTTACTATGACCTAAAGCAACGTGGCCTAGTTCGTGACCTAAAACACCTTGAATTTCGTTATCAGTCATCATATCCATTAAACCACTATATACACGAACACAACCATTAGCCATTGCCCATGCGTTGACATCTTTTGTAATGTATACTTTATAGTTAATTGGTGTTCCGTTTAGATTATTACCAAGTGTTTTAGCGATTTTATTCAATCGTTTAGTATAAGCGCTTTTTGCTGGAGCAACTTTTGATTGTGCATCCATTTCAGCGCATGATTGTTGACTTAATGCTTTCACATCATTATCACTTAGAGTAGCAGCTTTCAAACCTTTCATGCCAAGACTAGTTAAGTCATCTGCGCTCATATTTTTACAACCAGCGAGTGACATTGCAGCAACTAAAGGCAGTGCAACCAACAATGTTTTTTGATGTTTATTCATACTCTTTTCCTTATATTAATATAAATGTCAAATGCCTAATTTTTTTTAGACAATTGAAATTTTAACGTAACTTTTATAATAATCAACAAATAATTGCTTGATTAGACAATATCAGGGCTTTAGACTAATGCCTCATTTTTGAGGAACACGATTATGCAACTATCCGATTTTGATTTTTATCTTCCTAAAGAGCTAATTGCCAAACATCCTTCAGAAACCAGAAGTGCCTGTAAACTTTTATCACTTGATAGTCGCACAGGTAAAATTGAAGATAATGTTTTTACTGATATTATCGATAAAATCAATCCGGGTGATTTACTTATTTTCAATAATACTAAAGTTATTCCTGCTCGCTTATATGGAAAAAAGGCTTCGGGTGGAAAAATTGAAGTATTAATTGAAAGGATATTAGATAATAACCGAGCCCTTGTGCATATTAAGGCATCCAAATCACCCAAAGCAGGTGCTGAACTAATATTAGGTGAAAATGACCCTATTAAGGTTACCATGCTAACACGTCACGATGCTTTATTTGAATTGCAATTTCCAAATGATGTTCTTAGTATTTTAAATAAAATAGGTCATATTCCATTACCGCCATATATTGATCGTCCTGATAATGAACAAGATTGGGAAGTTTATCAAACAGTGTATAGTAAAGTGCCAGGAGCCGTTGCTGCACCCACGGCCGGTCTTCATTTCGATAAACCTTTATTAGAAAAACTAAAACAGAAAGGCGTCGAAATGGCATTTGTCACTCTACACGTTGGAGCAGGAACATTCCAACCAGTTAGGGTTGAAAACATTGAAACCCATATTATGCACTCTGAATATGCTGAAGTACCGGAAACTGTTGTGGAAGCGGTGTTAGCATGTAAAGCACGAAACAAAAAAGTTATCGCTGTGGGAACAACTTCTGTTCGAGCTTTAGAAAGTGCAGCACAAAAAACAGGGAAAATAGCACCTTTTTTTGCCGATACCCAAATTTTTATTTATCCTAGCTATCAATTTAAAGTCATTGATTCACTTATAACCAATTTTCATTTACCTGAATCAACTTTGATTATGCTTGTTTCTGCCTTCGCTGGCTACGAAAATACCATGAAGGCTTACCAACATGCCGTTAAAGAAAACTATCGATTTTTTAGTTATGGTGATGCTATGTTTATTACAGCACAAAATTAAAAATATTTTAATATATCAAGAAAGTAGCCAATAAAATCAAACTAAGCTCAAATTTAATTGGCTATATTAAACCTATCTATATAAATACTTATATAGTACCTAATTTTTCTAAAATACGATCAATACGTTTTATATTTGATGGATGTGATGTTGTTATATTATTTGTTGAATGAATGGGCATTTTTTTTAACATAGTTACAAGCCCTGTTGGATTTATATTTCTGCTCATTAATAACTCCAAAGCATAATAATCGGCCTCAAACTCAAATTGTTGAGCAACCTCTTTTTTTACAAGAATAACTACATCTTTATTGGTTATCTCAACGTAAGGGGTTAGTCTAAATGATTTTATAGCATGTTTAAGAGCAATATGTGCTTGTTCATGAGCTAAAACTGCCTGTAATTCATTATCGTTTAATAATTTTATTAACCCACTGTTTATGCGAATACAGCCATTAGCAGTTGACCATGCATTAGGATCTGTATTTAAATAAACTTTATAATTTACTTCAATATTATTAATCTTTTTAGGTAGCGTTCCGGTTAACCTTTCAAGTTTTTGGTTGAGCCAACTATTTTCATTAGCAATAACAGATCGTTTATCTGAATCAGCACACACTTGTGCACCAATAGTCTCTATATCTTGTTCAGATAAATGTTTAATTTGCTCTGATGTAATAGTTAATACAGCTTTGTTATTTTGATTTTGACAACCAACTAACAAAATAATTGAAAAACATGATATTAAAAATAAATCAATATACCTCAAAATCCTTAAATCCTTATCAAATATTGTTTATTGAGAACTAGCACGATAAACTAATACCGCAAATTAATGATACTATAACGTATTATAACAATAATTCGCGCCAAACTGTTTATTTGGTCGCAAGAGGTTAACTAAAAAATGAAATTTGAACTAAACAATACCGATGGACTTGCTCGTCGAGGACGTATGAAATTCGATCGTCGTGGAGTCGAATATACTGTTGAAACACCTGCATTTATGCCTGTTGGCACTTATGGCACAGTAAAAGGCATGACCCCTGAAGAGGTTACTGCAACTGGAGCGCAAATTTTACTAGGCAACACATTCCATTTATGGTTAAGGCCTGGACAAGAAATCATACGAAAACATGGTGATTTACATGATTTTATGCAGTGGCATGGCCCAATTTTGACCGATTCGGGAGGGTTTCAAGTCTTTAGTTTAGGTGATATCCGCAAAATCAAAGAGGAAGGTGTCTATTTCCGTAATCCAATTAATGGTGATTCGATTTTCTTATCACCTGAAGTTTCAATGGAAATTCAATATGATCTTGGTTCTGATATTGTGATGATTTTTGATGAATGCGCTCCCTTTCCTGCTGATTGGGATTATGTCAAAAAATCAATGGAAATGTCTTTACGTTGGGCTAAACGTAGCCGAAAGCGTTTTGATGAATTAGGCAACAAAAATGCACTCTTTGGTATTGTGCAAGGTGGAATACATCAAGAATTACGTGATATCTCAATTAAAGGATTGACCGAAATAGGCTTTGATGGCTACGCTGTTGGTGGATTAGCTGTTGGAGAACCTAAAGCTGATATGCATCGCATTTTGGAGGGTACTTGCCCACAATTACCAGCCGATAAACCTCGTTACCTAATGGGCGTGGGTAAACCTGAAGATTTAGTTGAAGGTGTACGTCGAGGTATTGATATGTTTGACTGTGTGATGCCAACCCGTAATGCACGTAATGGTCACTTATTTGTCACAAATGGTGTGATTAAAATTCGTAATGCAAAATATAAAGACGACACTACTCCGCTTGATCCTCATTGTGATTGTTATACTTGCAAAAATTATACTAAATCATATCTTCATCATTTAGATAAGTGCGGTGAGATTTTAGGTGCACGCCTAAATACCATCCACAATTTACGTTATTATCAACGTTTAATGGCTGAAATTCGTGAAGCTGTTGCGAATAAACGTTACGAAGATTTTGTCATTGAATTTTATCAACGAATTGGTAAAACACCAGCACCTTTATCGAAATAAGGACATAGCAGATATAAATTTTTATCGTAGGTATTGACACTTTTTAGGAAGCGCAGTATTATGCGCTTCCAACGGCGAGTAGCGCAGCTTGGTAGCGCAACTGGTTTGGGACCAGTGGGTCGGAGGTTCGAATCCTCTCTCGCCGACCAATTTTGTGAAAAAACTGTCGATTTGAGTAGTTTTTATTTAGCTCTGCTTTGCTTGAATTTAAGCGAATTGAAATTTGTACAACTATCAAAAAAGACGGGACTTATTAAATAAGAGATCTTCTTTTTATTACACTATTCTAACAAAATTTATAAGCTATCTCTTGATTGAATCATTGGTACTAACACTGATAAATCAGGTTTATAATTATTTTCATTTTTTAATTCATTTAATAATAGATTAGCTATATATTTGCCAATTTTTTTAGATGGTTGAGCAACAGTTGTTAATGGAGGAAAACTTACTTTGCTAAACTCGCTATCTCCAAAACCACTTACGGCTAATTGATATGGAACACGAATATGCCGCCTTTGGCACTCATAAAGTACTCCACATGCTAATGCATCTGTCGTACAGATTAATGCATCAATCTCAGGCCAATTCAAAAGCACATCTGGCAGCAATTCGCTTCCAGTACTAAAATTAGCAGGTTTAGCTGCATTAATGATCCTATGAGTAGATAAATGGTAATCTATCATTGCTTTGTGCCAGCCATGTAAACGTTGTTGAAAAAGATAGTATTGCTCGTTAGCACAAAGCAATCCAATATATCGATAACCTTTTTTAATTACATGTTCTGTCAACATATACATTGCTAAACTATCATCCAATTCAACATTCATATTAGTTAATTTATCATACTGCTTACCAATATTTATAATAGGAACAGTTTTGTTCAAAACCACCTGTCGAATAAAATCATCTCTTTCAATATAAAAAAGCAAAATTGCCTCAAGGTTATGGCTATATAGTGTATTTAATAATTGTGATTCGCATTTAAGGTAGTGGTAAGACTCGATGATCAATACAGTATAACCTTTTTCTGCTAGACTCGTTTGTAATGCATCAAGCAACATTTGAGTTGAGTAATCATGGATCTTGGTGGTTATAACTGCAATAACTTTATTAGCGGATGCTGATGCTAACAAACTCGCTGCAATATTTGGTTTGTAACCTAAAGCATCAACAGCTAATTGAATTTTTTTTCGAAGTTTATCTGAGACTCGCTCTGGTGTTCGTAAAGCACGAGATACCGTCATAGTTCCAACACCAGCATATTTAGCAACATCAAATAAAGTAATCTGTCCAGTACTTTTTCGCTTTTTTATATCCTGCATCTTTCATCCTAATTAACTTTTAGCAATAGTATATTAACATAGGATATATCATAACTTTATGTGAAATTATGAATCCATCTTTTTAAATCACAATTAAATAAATAATACAACTATGCTAAATAGTATTATTTGATTAATTTATTAAAAATGTTATCTATATCACATAATAATTGAAAATTTTATCAACTTTGATAGCGCTATCACATTTCTTATTTTTTTTTATTTCTATTATTACACTGTGTGTTAATTTCCTAATATGCTCAAAATAAGATCAAATCTAGCGGAGGAAAAATGTTAGCAAAATGGTTAACAAGTCAAACGGTCAACATTGTTGATTCAGTGGATGATTGGAAGGCAGCAATACAACTTTGCGCAAAACCTTTATTACAAAATAAAAATATTTCACCTGATTATATTCAAGCAATTTTTCATCTTCATGAATCAATTGGACCTTACTATGTATTGGCTCCAGGTATTGCCATGCCTCATGCTAGGCCAGAACAAGGCGTAAACCAATTAGGCTTATCAATGCTATTAGTAAAAAAAGGAGTCAAATTTAATTCACAAGAAAATGATCCAGTTTATTTAATTACTTTATTAGCAGCGAATGATAATACTAGCCACATTGAAATATTAACTCAATTAGCAGCACTGTTTGGTGAAGCAATTGATATAAAAAAAATTTTTGATGCACAAACCTCTGATCAAATATTGTCTGTTATTAATAACTATTAAATTTAATTAAACTCAATAAAAGGATATATAAAATGAAAATTATGGCTGTTTGTGGTTCAGGTCTTGGTAGTAGTTTTATGGTTGAAATGAATATTAAAAAAGTATTAAAAAAAATTAATATCGATGCAGAGGTTACACATGCGGATCTTGCATCTGCAACACCAGAACAAGCAGATTTATTTGTCATGACAAAAGATTTAGCAACCAGTTCTGGAATTCCTGCCGATAAACTAGTTGTTCTCAACAATATTATTGATATTAATGACTTAGAATCTAAACTAGTTGAATTTTTTGCAAAACACTAATCAAATTATGGAGTGTTGCTATGATCCAAGAAATAATAAAGTTTATTGTTGATATTCTAAAAACACCAGCAATACTAGTTGGCTTTATTGCTATGGCTGGGCTTGTCGTCCAACGCAAATCATTTGCTGATACGGTAAAAGGAACAGTTAAAACCATTTTGGGGTTTTTAGTATTAAGCGGTGGTGCTAGCGTACTTATAAGTGCTATAACTCCATTAGGTATGATGTTTGAACAAGCTTTTAAATTACAAGGGATTATACCTAATAATGAAGCCATTGTTTCTATGGCTTTAAATGAGTACGGTACAGCAACTGCATTAATTATGGCTTTTGGTATGATTGCCAATATCGTTGTGGCCAGATTTACACGTTTAAAATTTATTTTCTTAACCGGCCATCATACTTTCTACATGGCTTGTATGATCAGTATTATTTTAAAAGTTGCTGATTTTGATGGTTGGCAATTAGTATTTACTGGTTCATTGGTATTAGGGCTAATTATGGCTTTTTTCCCTGCTTTAGCTCAACCACAGATGCGTAAAATTATAGGAAATGATGATGTAGCGTTTGGTCACTTTGGTACTTTAGGATATATACTAGCTGGCTATCTTGGTAAATTGTTTGGTAAAAATTCTCGTTCAACTGAAGATATGAATTTGCCTAAAAATTTAAGCTTTTTACGTGATAGTTCAATTTCTATCTCATTAACGATGATGATCATTTATTTAATTCTTTCAATATTTGCGGGTTCTGAGTATGTTCAAACAACCTTAAGTAAAGGTGATAATTATCTCGTTTATGCTATTATAGAAGCGATTACCTTTGCAGCAGGCGTCTTTATCATTCTACAAGGTGTTAGACTTATTCTTGCTGAAATCGTACCTGCATTTACTGGTTTTTCAGAAAAATTAGTTCCAAATGCAAAACCTGCCTTAGATTGTCCTGTTGTTTTCCCATATGCACCAAATGCTGTTTTGATCGGTTTCTTATTTAGCTTCCTTGGCGGATTAGTAGGTCTATTTGTTTTAGGGAAATTAAATACTGTACTTATACTTCCTAGTGTAGTTCCCCATTTCTTCTGTGGAGCAACAGCAGGCGTGTTTGGTAACGCTATGGGTGGTCGCCGAGGTGCAATGCTTGGCTCATTTGCTAATGGTTTATTAGTAACATTTTTACCGGTTCTTTTATTGCCTGTTTTAGGATCACTTGGTTTTGCAAATACAACTTTCTCAGACGTGGATTTTTGTGGTATTGGGATTATTCTAGGTAATATGGCAAAATGGTTTAATAAAGATATTATTATGAGTATTTTTATTGCTATTTTTGCACTATTAGTAATATTCAACTATATCTTTAAACCTAAAAAAGTATCGGAGAGAATGTCGAGTAAATAATTACTATCTCATTTAAAAAAATATTATGCCAGACAATTTGTCTGGCATTTTTTTATAAACCCTTTTAATTGTTTAGTTGCTAACAAAAAAACCATAAGCAACAAACAAACTAATAATAATAATTGTTGAAACTGCAATGGTTACCATTCTTTTTATTTTATATTTTTTCATTTCACCAAGAGAATGTTCTCTATTTTTACCATAGTAATAATATATTGGCAAACCAATTAAAGTCAGTACGATAGAAACAATACCATTTATGGTTTGGTAAACTAACATACCGTAAATAACATAAGCCGCCCCTAGCATTGCAATGATAGGAATTATTGGATAACCAATAACTTTATAAGGTCTATGTACATCCGGGTATTTTTTCCGAGCAACCATCACCCCAATAAACGTTAGTAAATAAAACACCCAAATTGAAAACATTGATATTTCTGATAAGCGATCTGCATCAAGAAGCGTTGAATATAAAAAAGAAAAAATAACTAAAACAATAATCGCATTAACTGGTGAACGGCTATCATCATCAATAGTACTTAAATAACACGCCCCAATAATAGTTCCCCGCTCAGCCATACTAAATATAGTACGAGATAGCGTCATAATATATCCATTAATTCCGCCAAGAATCGAAACCATAATACCAACAGCAACAAGATTCCCCCCAAAATGCCCAAACATGCGTTGTGAAGCAACAGATGATGCTTCATGACCTAGTGAAATCATCTCTTGGACAGGAAAAATTTTAAATAATGCAATATTAATACAAGCGTAAACAACTACAAGAAAAATAATGCCAAAAATAATCGCTTTAGGTAATACTTTTGATGGATTATTAATTTCCCCAGCTACTGACGCTACTTGTGCCCAACCATCATAAGCAAAAAGAGTTGCAAGGATAGCTACTGCAAAAGGAGCATACGATTCAATACCTTGCCCACTAGCAGTGAATAACGCGACTTGGCCATTACCTTCACATAATCCAAATATAGCCAATAACAATATAGGAATAAGTTTACAAACTGTAGCAATCATCTGTAAATAACCTGCTTCTCTAATACCAATAGCATTAATAAAGGCAATAAAACCCAAAACACCAGCACTCACCGCCATTCTATAAGCATCATCAATACTAAATAATAGGCAAAATACTGAACTAAAATACCCAACCAATGCTCCAATTAATGAAGGAGCAAAAATAACTGTCATCATCCAACCATAGAGATGAGAAATTTTAGTGCCATATATTTTTTCTAAATAAACCAGCATCCCTCCTGTTTTTGGGAACATTACACCTAATTCACAAAGTGTTAACCCGCCACAAATAGAAATGGCGCCACCTATTATCCACGCTAATAGTGCATAATTATAATCACCAGTAACTTCTAATACTGATGGTGGTTTCATAAAAGCTCCTGCACCTAAAACCATTCCAACGACTAGTGATAATGCAGAAACTAAACCAAGATCCTTGCGCAAGTTATTCTCTAAATTGTGATCTGCCATAAAGTTCCTCTTAAAACATATAAAATTAACGGCGAAATTTTGTTATGATAGGGAATTATTCGTAAAACACAAGGAAGATTAGTATTGTTTATATAAAAGAATTAATAAATCAAATAAATAATATTTTTATTTATAAAAAAAGCCAGCATATAGCCAGCTTTTGAATTACAAATAAAGTTAACTTATTTAGCCTTCTTCATTTTCATATCGACAACCATACGACCTCGAATTTTACCTGCTTTCATTTCGTCGATCATATCATTGATATCTTCCAACGGTCTTTTTTCAACTATCGGCACGACCTTTCCTTCTGCACTAAACTGAAATGCTTCTGCTAAATCTTCACGAGTACCAACCAATGAACCTAAAACGTGAATACCATCTAACACGGTTTTAGGAATACTTAAATCCATATTTTCTGAAGGCAAACCTAAGGCTACCACACGCCCTAAAGGTCGCACTGAATTGATGGCCTGATTGAATGCTGTTTTAGTCACAGAAGTTACAACAGCACCGTGCACTCCCCCTCCTGTGTGTTCTTTAATATAAGCTCCCACATCCTCAACTTTTTTAGGATTAACGACCAAATCAGCACCTAGTGTTTTACATAATTCTAATTGGCTATCGCTGTTACTAATAGCAACCACTTTATTATTAAACACTTTTTTACCATATTCGACAGCAAGTGTTCCCAAACCACCAATCCCCAATACTGCAAGCCATTGTCCTGGTTTAGTAGCAGCCACTTTAATACCTTTATAGGTAGTCACACCAGCACAAGTTACACTTGTTGCTTGTGCAGGATCGAGCCCTTCTGGTACTTTAACCGCATAATCAGCTTTAACAATGCACTGCTCTGCCATACCTCCATCAACAGTATATCCAGAGTTTAATGCATTACGACAAAACGTTTCTTGCCCAGAGATACAATATTCACAAGTACCACAACCAGCATGGAACCAGGCAATACTAACCCGATCACCAACTTTTAAACTTTTTACATCTGGGGCAACTTTAGTCACAATTCCTACACCTTCATGTCCAATAACACGACCTGGTTTTTTACCAAAATCGCCAGCTGCAACATGAAGATCAGTATGACAAAGACCACAATACTCAACATCAACTAAGGCCTCCCCTGCTTCTAAAGGTCGAATAGGAATATCTTTGATTTCGACTTGACCATCGCACTCTTGCTTAATAACTGCTGCTTTCATTTTTTCTCCTAAATAATTTTAAAGTTAAAACATGATTACTTATCATTCTAAACTAATTATTTTTGAAAAATATGAGTAATTTCACAATTTCATTAAATAACATTGATTATTTAATGATCCACACTAAAATGTACAATTTAATGAAATTTTCCAATACTACAATAATAACTCAACACATTAAAATAGGATGTAACTGTTTCAAAATTATCTGTTTTATAAATACATTATACAATCGATAAACCATTCATGAATTATTTGCTCAATATATAACTAAAAGTAATATAAATATGAGTAATCGGCATTTCTCAATTTAATTTAAAATCCATATAGTGAAATCCTAAAAATACTTAACTTCATGCATATTTTTATATGGCGACGATTATTTTAAGGAGCACAAATGAAAATTCTCAATTTAAAAAAAACATTGATTACTACATTTTTTTCAATTTTGTTGCCATTTCATGTTATGGCTAATAACAATGACACTCCACAATATGGTGGCACATTAGTTGTCCATTATTCGGGTGAACAACGAGTTCTTAATCCTACACTAAGAGCTTCGACTGGTGTCTATGAGGTATCGGGAAAGATTGTGGAATCGCTTGTTGATCTTGATGCAAATGGACAAATTGTTCCTGTTTTAGCAACTTCTTGGTCATCATCACCTGATGGTAAAACGATTACCTTCAAACTGCGTGAAGGTGTAAAATGGCATGATGGCAAACCTTTTACTTCAGCTGATGTACAATACAATGCTCTCGAATTTTGGAAAAAACGCTTAAATTTTTCAACAGCCCTACAACTTAATTTAACTTCTGTTGATACACCTGATAATAACACAGTCATATTTAATTATTCTCGCCCAATGCCATTAGACCTGTTACTACGTGCTTTAGGTGATCTTGGATATGTGGTTCCCAAACATTTATATGAAGGGACAGATATTTTAAACAA
This sequence comes from Gilliamella sp. Gris1-4, assembly GCF_001690335.1. Classification (NCBI taxonomy): domain Bacteria; kingdom Pseudomonadati; phylum Pseudomonadota; class Gammaproteobacteria; order Orbales; family Orbaceae; genus Gilliamella; species Gilliamella sp. Gris1-4. The sequence goes on from NZ_LZHA01000028.1 coordinate 15,847, forward strand.
TCCTTATAATACTGCCCCAGTTGGCACCGGACCATTTAAATTCGTCGAATATCAACGAGGACAACATATTATTGTTGAACGTAATGTGGATTATTGGCGCAAAGGTTTTCCTTATTTAGATAAAATTGTTTGGCGCATCATCGATGATAAATCTTCCGCCGCTGCTGCACTAGAAAGTGGGCAAATCAACTTGAGCGCTTATTCGAAACTAAGCCTTGCTGATATTGATAGATTTAAGAAAAATACAAAATTTGAAGTATTAACCAAAGGCTCACAAGCTAATATTTTTAATAACACACTTGAATTCAACTTTCGCAATCCAATTATTGCTAACTTAAACGTAAGAAAAGCAATAGTCCAATCACTCAATATACCATTTTTTGTAGACGACTTTTTATATGGTTTAGGCAAACCAGCAACAGGAATTATTCCATCGTCATCAAAAGCCTTTTATCCCTCCAATAGTAAAATTATCTACCCATTTGATAAACAAAAGGCAGAAGAGTTACTAGATCAAGCAGGTTATAAAAGAAAGTCTGACGGAACTCGTTTTGATTTAAAACTAGTTCATATCAATAATGGTGAAGATGTCCCACTATTTGCTACTTTTATTCAACAATCTTTAGCTGAAGTAGGCATAAAAGTCACTATCGTTAATCTTGATACAGCAGGTGCGTTAAGCGCCGTTTATAAACGGCATGATTTTGATATCGCAACTGGTTGGCATCAATATCGAGGTGATCCAGCCGTATCAACAACAGTTTGGCTACGTTCTGGAAGTCCTGATGGTGCTCCATGGACTAACCAATATGGCTGGCAATCGGATAAAGTTGATACTTTGATCGATACGGCTGCAACTGAAATCGATCCAACAAAACGAAAAGAACTCTACAGTGAATTAGTCGATATAGTCAATGAAGAATTACCGCTATGGTTTGCAACTGAATGTGATTTTATTTCTGTTGTCAGCACTAAAGTGCATAACCATCATAACACAGCGCGTTGGCCTTCAAGTAGCTGGTTTGATGTTTGGATTGAACATTAAGGAATCAAAATGATGCATTTACTCATATTAGCAATTAGACGCTTATTAACTACTATTCCTGCGTTGTTAATTATTCTAATTGGTCTATTTTTACTATTACAATTAGCCCCTGGAGATACTGTTGATGCATTACTCGCCCAAATTGGTGGAGCTGAATCAAGTATCATTGACGAAATGCGTCATAATTATGAGCTTGATCAATCAACTAGCTCGCGCGTATTAAACTATTTATGGCGATTAATTCATTTAGATTTGGGACAATCAGCGATTTACAATAAACCGGTAAGCTATATTATTCTTGAACGATTACCGGCCACATTATTATTGATGGGCAGTGCAACTTTATTAGCTTTCTCCTTTGGTACAATTTTAGGTATTTTTGCTGCACAAAAGGTTAATCGTTGGCAAGATTCATTAATTTCAATATTAGGATTAATTTTCTACTCTACACCTTCATTTTGGCTTGCTTTAATGGGAATCGTCATTTTTTCAATTTACTTAAATTGGTTACCATCTAATGGTTTTGGTACCGTTGGAATGCCATTAACAGGTATTACTGCTGTGCTTGATATTGCATGGTATTTGATCTTACCCACCATAACATTAGCATTAGTTTATCTGGCCATCTACTTACGTATCATGCGTGCATCATTACTTGAAGTATCAACACTTGATTTTGTTAAAACCGCTAAAGCTAAAGGGCTATCAACGCGCCAAATATTAATTAAACACATTTTACGTAATGCTATGTTACCAATGATTACCATAATTGGTTTGCAAGTTGGTACTATGTTTGGAGGTTCAGTCGTAATTGAAACCATCTTTGCTATCCCTGGGCTTGGGCGTTTAGCTTACGACTCAGTAGTTCAACGTGATTTAAATACTTTACTGGGTGTAGTATTTGTTTCAGCTATTTTAGTTATCGTCATCAATTTTATTGTTGATATGGTCTATACCAAACTTGATCCTCGAATTATTGGACAATAATTATGATGCTATTAAAAGATTATTTTCGTAACCCTATAGCAAGCTTTGGCTTAATTTTATTACTATTAATTATTATCATTGCGTTAACTGCAGATTATTTTTTCCCTGGCAATTCTCTCGCATTAGCTGGACGACCACTTCAATGGCCATTCACAAATCTAAAACTCTATCTTGGCACTGACCAAGTAGGAAGAAACATTGCCGCTCAACTGTTTCATGGAGCTAGAGTTTCTCTTTTAATTGGTTTAATTTCTACAATAATCTCAATTATTATTGGTATTGTAATAGGAGCAATTACAGGGTTTTATGGTGGATGGGTTGACGATATTTTGATGCGTCTCACTGAAGCATTTCAAATTCTACCAAACTTTTTACTTTTACTAGTAGCGGTTGCTGTATTTGGTTCGACAATCAATACTGTCGTTATTGCTATTGGTGTTGTTTCGTGGCCACCTGTTGCCAGATTAACACGAGCTGAATTCTTATCATTGCGTAACCGTGAATTTGTACAAGCTGGCAAAACTCTTGGGATGAGTTCAATTAGATTAATGTTCAAAGAAATATTACCTAACGCATTACCTCCAATAATTATGTATGCCAGCGTAATTTTATCGACTGCAATATTAATGGAAAGTGCTCTAGCTTTTCTAAGCCTATCCGATCCTAATATTGCCTCTTGGGGAAATTTAGTTGGAGGAGGAAGATCGGTATTACGGCAACAATGGTATGTATCAGCAATTCCAGGCATTGCAATATTATTAACTGTATTGTCTGCTTCACTAGTTGGACAAGGTTTAAACGATGCTCTAAATCCGAGGTTAAAAAAACGATGAAAGAAAAAAAGCTATCAATTAAAAATTTAACCATTACTTTACCAAGAGGTGCTGATCGTGAAAATGCCATAACCAATGTATCACTTGATCTTTATTCTAACGAAATACTTTGTATTGTTGGTGAAAGTGGCTCAGGAAAGTCCATGCTGGCAAATGCAATTATGGGATTATTACCAGATGGAGTAATCGCTTCACAAGGAGAGATTAATTTTGATAACGATAATTTATTGACCTTTAGTGAAAATCAAATGCGAAAAATACGCGGAGCGCGTATTGGTATGGTTTTTCAAGATCCAATGACAGCATTAAACCCGCTTAAAACAATTGAAAACCAAATTGGTGAAATGTTTACTATACATGCAAATTATAGTAAAAAAGTAATAAAACAAAAAGTTATAGAATTATTAACAGATGTACAAATTCCAAATCCCATAGCTGCTGCTAAAGCTTATCCTCACCAACTTTCTGGAGGACAACGCCAAAGAGCAATGATTGCTATGGCATTAGCTCTTGAACCTAGTATTTTAATTGCCGATGAACCTACAACAGCATTAGATGTCACTACCCAAGCTTGCATCCTAAAATTGCTCCACCAGTTACAAACCCTTAAAGGGAGCTCTATTCTTTTTATTACTCATGATTTTGGAGTTGTAGCTGAAATTGCCACTCGTGTAGCTGTAATGCAGCAAGGAAAATTAGTCGAACAAGGCCATGCTAATGATGTATTGAATAGTCCATCGCATCCTTATACTCAAAAGTTAATAGCTGCTGTACCACCATTAACACCTGGTGATGTTCGTCGTATTAATAAAGAAATCATTCTAAAAACAATAGATGTTTCGAAAACTTACCATAATCGAAGTTTATTTAAATATAATCGACGAACTACTCATGCAGTCGATAATGTCAGTTTCCAACTACACAAAGGTAGTACACTAGGCATTGTTGGAGAAAGCGGTTCAGGCAAATCAACCCTTGCTCGTTGTATTATCAAATTACTAGATATTGATAGTGGTCAAATTGACTTTGACCAAATTAATATCGCTAGCCTGAAAGGAAAAAGGCTTAAACAATATTCTCGACATATTCAAATGGTGTTTCAGGACCCATATGCATCGCTTAATCCTCGCCGTAAAGTTGGTGACCAAGTAGCCATGGGACCAAAACTTTATGGCACATCTCATCATGATGCACTAACAAAAGCTAAGGAATTATTCAAACTTGTTGGCTTAGAAACTGAAGCATTAAATCGTTATCCTCATGAATTTTCTGGTGGTCAGCGACAACGCATTGGACTTGCTCGTGCATTGGCTTTAGAACCAAAAGTATTAATTGCTGATGAGCCAGTATCTGCACTTGATGTCTCTGTTCAAGCTCAAGTTCTTGAATTACTTTCACAGTTACAAAAGAAGTTGGGGTTAACCATCTTATTCATTACCCACGATCTTCGTGTAGCAGCTCAAATTTGCGATCATATTGTGGTTATGAAATCAGGAAAAATCGTTGAACAAGGTATTGCTTCGCAAGTTTTTTTACATCCTAAGCATATTTATACCCAAAACTTACTTGATTCTGTTCCTGGGAAAGATTGGAATCCGCCTCGTTTAATTGATATGTCTCCAGCTATCCATATCTAAGGAGTTAATCTATGACACAAATTATTCCACAAATTGACCATGTTGTGATAACCGTATCAAATCAACTTGATAAAGCAAATCTTCAATACCAAAAACTTGGTTTTACTATTACATCACGAGGTCACCATTCGCTTGGAACCAGTAATAATTTAGCCATTTTTAACACAACCTATTTAGAGCTTTTAGGCTATGAATCTCATAATGCCAGTAAAATTGATGCAAGTTGGAAGTTTGATGATGGCTTAACAGGGCTTGTATTTAAAACCCAAAATGCCGACGAACTCTTTCAATTCTTAGTAAAAAATGGCTTAAAAGTTGATGGAAATGGACCAAAATCATTTTTTAGACCAGTTAAATTAAATGATGAAACCTTTCCCGAAGCTCGTTTTAAAACAGTTCGACTAGATCCGTCATACACACCAAATGGGCAGATCTTTTTTTGCGACCAATTAACACCTGAATTAGTTTGGCGAAAAGAATGGCAAAATCATCCTAATGGTGTTACCAATATTTATAAAGTGATAATCGAAGCAAAAGATCCTACTAAATCTATCAGTTTATTAAAACAAACATTTCCAACAGCTAATATTATTGAAATTGAAGGTGGCTTACGCCTAAAAGCCGAAGATAAACAAATTGATTATTTAAAACCATCATTCACACATAAATTTTTTGGGACATTATTAGCTGAATCGAAAAATGAAGGTGACCGTAAAATTGCTTTAGGATTCAAAACTCAATCATTAATCCAAACTGAGCGAGCATTAAAATCCGGCGGTATCTCATTTATTAAACAAAATGAAGCTGTTCTGGTTCCTGCTAATGAAACATTTGGTGTGGTTATGATTTTTAAACAAGGATAAACAGGAGGGTATCATAATGGATAAAATTTTATTTATTGGTGGCGGTCAAATGACCGAAGCAATTATACGCCCATTAATTGCAAAAAAGATATATTCGGCAAATAATATTTTCGTTAATGACATTAATGATTCACGTTTACATTATCTGCAAAACATGTATAACATAAAACCAACAAAACAAATAAAAGCCAATGCCGATATTATCGTACTGGGTGTTCGCCCACAAGATCAATGGGCACAGGTGATTAAAAAGTTAAAACCAGAAAATAAAAATACAATTATAATTTCAATAATTGCGGGAGTCACAATATCACAAATAAAACAATCTTTAACAGTAGATATACCAGTAATTAGAGCCATTCCCAATACCTTGACTGATACCGAATTTGGTTATTCTGGTGTTGCAACCAATACACAAGATCAATCTGTAGTCAAAAAATATTTAGTCATAAAATTTTTTAGCAGCTTTGGTAAACTGGAACTACTTGATGAATCATTGCTCGACATCTTTACTGGATATGCCGTTGCTGGTCCTAATTATATCTATTATTTTTATGAATCAATAGTCGATGCAGGAGTATTAGCCGGGCTACATCGAGATTTAGCAAAACGAATTGCCATTGAAAATCTATATGGAGCTGCAGAAATGTTACGATTAAGCAAAAAACATCCTCGTGAATTACTTGATATCAATAATTCTCCTGCTGGAGTTGGTATAAATGGGCTTTATGAATTAAATAACAGTGATTTTGCTGCCGCATTACAACGAAGTGTTCAAACAGCGGTCAAACGTACTATAGAATTAGGACAAATAAATAAGCACAAACCTCCTATGCCGACACAAAAACCAACTAATGAATAAATAATAAATAAAAAAGGAAGGCCGGCTCTAGTGATATGTAAAAATAGCAATAATGATAACTGAAAAAATACCAATTGCTTGAACTTTACTCAACTAAGCAAGCATATCTTTAAGGGAAAAGGTGAAATTATAATGCTATTACACAACAACTAAATTTACTAAAATTGTGTATATTGTTAAAACCAGTACAAATGATTAATAAACAACCAAACGAAAAAACGCGATATGATGCCAAAAGGTAATAAAATTTATGCTTTTAAATCAACAGGTAAACAGCCATTGCAAACTGATAATAAAACATTAGTTCACCCTTCGTTAGATATTTTCAGATCCCGAAAATACCTCTTATATATTGGAACTAAATCTTTACCATAAATTAGTTGGAAAGGATTATAAAGTATTAAAAGAAACCATGACAGCAATTATCCCGCTTAAGGGATTTATTACGTTGGATAAAAAGTGGAGGCTATCAAGGGAATTTCACTACAATGAAACAGTCAAAGAAACACAATCTGGTACATTATCTATATATGATGCAAAAATCACGTTAAAACCAGTTAAAACCAAGAGTTTTTGAAGTTAAAGAACATCCGGTTGGTGATCCGCTGAATCCTTTTGCCAAAACTGAAATTGAAAAAGCTTTGCAAAAAAGATTAGCAAAAAATTATAATTTCCCGTATCAAGGTTATTCAAGTCTGTGCGGGCCCGCAGCATTTTTTATTGTTTATTGATGGATAGACCAGACTTATATCGTCAGGTCGTGAAAGAACTTTGGGAATCCGGTAAAACTAAAATTGGGACATTAAAAATAGAGCCTAGTTATGATTGTCGTCATCCTAGCAATTTTTTTAAAAAAGGCTATCGAGGATATAAACCAAAAGTTCCGTCCATAGATTGGATTACCTTGGCAAGTTTAAGGATACAGAAAATAGCGTTTTTGATTACAATTCGCCTGATGATCAAGTTTCAGGTATTACAACCGCAGTAAACCTTAAAACATGGTTTGAAAAGGCTGGCGCTAAAAGTTTATACGAAATCAATACAAGCTTAATGAAACATATTATAGGTACTCATTTAACTTTACAAGATTTATGTCGTTTAAATTCTTATATTGCCCCTAATACACATGTTGTCGTATTGGTAGCTGCACAGATGATTGAATATGGTAATGGAAAAACTAAAAACCATTGGATAGTTTGGACAGACAAATTAAAATTATTTAATGGTCAGGAAATAACAGAGCAAACAGCATTAACTGAACAAGTACAACTTGAATTATATTCATGGGGAAAAGTAAAAAATCAGTTAGCTCATGGAAGAACTTTAGGTGAGGTTATGCAATACTCCTTCGCAGCTATGGTGGTAAGTAAAATTCCTTAAATAAAAAATATATGGCAATAAGATAAAAAGTGTTTAAAAAACACTTATTTTTAATAAAAAATTCTATTAATCGTAATAAATTATATGAAAAGATCTCAATATTATTTAATTTTACTTATTAATTTATTTTTAGTTTTTTCACTTGTTGGATGTTTTTGTAGACAAAAAATTGAAGTGCTACCAAAATCTTTACCCAATGCCTCTTTTGGTAAACCTTATTATGCTGAAATAAATATTAAAGGTGGTCTTATAGATGATAGACTTTTTGATTATCTTATTGAATCTGAAAATTCAGGACTTGAACTATTGCCTTTCGATTTAAAATCTGCTAGTCCATACAATCATCTTATAGTAAAAGGAACACCTAAAATGACCGGAACAATTATTATTAAATTCTTAAGTAGTACATTTGGGACAATGTGTCCAGGTAGCGAGTTTGAAAAAATTTATACTATTAATGTTGAGGAATAGCTTTTTATATCTCTATAAATTATATGAAAAAATTAAGGGTAATGGTATCACACTTTATCGCTCAAAAACTATTTCTGGCAAGGGCAGGACTTGAGCCAGAAGTAGTTAACGGTGGCATGCATAAATATTACATCCGTCGGACTTGGATTGACAGAATGAAACAATTAAACATTGATAATCGAATATTTTAAGAAAAGTCATTATAAAAAGAGCAGAATAAACAGCTGATATTATCATGAAAAGAAAACACGATGAAATGTGGGGTAATCATAACAACCAAGCATTTGATGTTTAAAATCATCATTGAATGTTCGTTTTTTGCGTTTAATCTTATTTATATTAGATCCTTTTTTAGTTGCGATAAGTTTACCTTATCCTTTAAAAAGTTTAGTTGTTTCAAAATTTTATTTAATAGTGTTGATTATTTAATAAGCCATACTAAAACGTAGTCTTTCCTGAAAGTTTTTAACAAAATAAGTTGGATATATCGTTTAAATAAATCTGGCTGGTTTGAATATAAGGTAGGTCAGGTAAATGGAAAGTAAGAATAAATTCTTATACTTTCCATTTCAACATATTATTAAATAATAATTAAAATTCTATGGTCAGCATTTATTATGCAATATCTTTAGCTATATACTTTTGACTGTTATCCTTAATAAATAAATATAATCCAATCAATGCACCAAATCCAAATAATCCAATAACATAAATAGCTGGTGCCATTTTGCTAACAAAATCACTCAAAAAGGAGATCAACAGAGGTGTTAATCCGCCCGCAATAGCGTAAGCCATGTTAAATGAAAATGATACACCACTATAACGAATTTGGGTAGGAAACACTCTCACCATAAAATAAGCAAAAGAGCCTACAATACCAACACTAAAACCTGCTAAAGAATAAGTAATAAATAAAAGATGTGGGTTATCTAATGATAGATAAAAAATAGCAATAACAATAGTTGCAATAACACAACCTATTAACATCACTTTCCCCATAGCAAATTTATCCATCATCATTCCATAAAATGTACAACTTATAATTAGTCCAATGATAGCTAATATATTTCCTTGCAACGCATCTATCGCTGAATAACCAAATTGCTTTTGTAATAAAATTGGTGTCATTAGCATAATAACCATAATACCAGCAGACAACACCCAAGTGAGTAGCATGGATAAAATAGTTTGAGGTAAATACCCCGTTAATACAGTGAGCACTGGTATTTTTTTAGCTAATTCTTGTTGTTTACGATTTTGCATTTCCAGAAAAATTGGTGTTTCTTTTAACCAACGACGTAAATACATTGCTATCAATCCAAAGACACCGCCAACTATAAATGGTATGCGCCATCCCCAATCAATAAGTTGTTCCGAAGATAAGCACTTATTCATGGCCGTTGAAACTAGCGAACCGAGCAAAATACCTAGGCTTAATCCACTTGTTAATATTCCACATGCCAATCCAATTTTATTTTTCGGTACATGCTCAGATACAAAAGTCCAAGCGCCAGGAACTTCTCCTCCTACAGCTAGGCCTTGACATAATCGCATAAGCAGTAACAATAAAGGTGCAAAAATACCAATATTAATATACGTAGGTAAACAACCTATAAATAGTGTTGGTAATGCCATAAGCAGTATACTTAACGTAAACATCCTTTTGCGACCAAATCGATCGCCAAAGTGCGCCATAACAATTCCACCCAATGGGCGTATTAAATATCCAGCAGCAAAAATACCAAAGGTCTGTACTTGGCTCAGCCAATCAGGCATATCATTCGGGAAAAAAAGGTGACTAATGGTTATAGAAAAAAAGACAAAAATAATAAAATCATAAAATTCTAATGCTCCACCTAATGCAGAAAGCGACAACGTTTTATAATCCTGAGCATTTAGAGTTCTTGTCGGTGTATGGAGTACTTTTGGCATGTTCATCCTTGTAAATTATTGTTTACAAACAGTTTAATATTTTTAACTACTATACTCTAACACTTAATCTTTTAAAAGAAGATAACAAATTAAGTAATAATTTAACTCAATCATAATGCCACTATATAACAATTGAATTTATTAAAATTAAGCATATCTTTAAAACTAGCACAAATGATTAATAAACAACCAAATAAAAGAACTACAATAATACATCTTACTAAACGGAGAGCTATAAAATGGCTAAAAAATGTATTTCTCGTGGTAAATTTACACGTATGCAGCAGTTATCAAACCAAGATGGCATTATTGCAGCATTAGCGATTGATCAACGCGGTTCAATGGTTAAAATGATGGAATCTGCTGTGGGGAAAGATCGTTATCATATCGATATGGTGTATGAATTTAAAGAACTTGTCTCTCAAGAATTAACTAAATATGTTAGTGCAATTTTGTTAGATGAAGAATATGGTTTTAAAGGCATGGCGGCTAAAAATAGCAATGCTGGATTAATCATGTCATACGAAAAAACAGGATATGATGCTAGTACTCCAGGACGATTACCCGATATTTTGCCTGAGGATTCATTACAACGCCTAATAAAAAAAGGTGCCGATGCTGCAAAAGTATTGGTTTATTATAATCCAGATGATCCTCAAGATATTTTAGACAAAAAACATGCTTTTTTAGAACGTTTAGGCAATGAAGCTAGAGCTGCTGATATTCCTGTATTTGTTGAACCGATTGTATATGATAACGTGATAACCGATGATAAAAGTCCTGAATTTGCAAAAATTAAACCTCAAAAAGTCATCAATACAATAAAAGAGTTCACTAAAGAGCAGTATTATATTGATATTTTAAAAGTCGAAGTTCCCGTATTGTTTAAGAATGTAGAAGGCTTTAACGACAACAATGTAGTTGTTTACACACAAAAACAAGCTGCTGACTATTTTAAACAAGCAAGTGAAGTAGCAACCCGCCCTTTTATCTATTTAAGTGCTGGTGTACCAACAAAGACCTTCCACCAAGAACTTATTTTTGCTGGTGAAAATGGCGCTAAATATAGCGGCATCCTTGGAGGTAGAGCAACATGGTTTGAAGGTGTTGCGGCCTATGCTAATGGAGGCAAAGAAGGTTTAAAACTTTGGCTAGATCAAACTGGTCGTGAAAATGTTGAGCATCTCAATAAGATATTAAAACAATATGCAACACCTTGGTACGATATCTATGGCGGTAAAGATAATATTGAAGTGATTGATGTTAAATTAGGTAATTAATTGCTAAAACAAAAAAGAACAGGTTTATTCCTATTTTTCCTGTTCTTTTTAATATCTCGTTTTAGAACCATGATTTAATATCAAACAAAAATAGCAAGATCCGCATTTTTAATCATTAAATAGCTTTATCAAAAAATAGATCAACTTTACTAAATTTAGCCATTGATTGTAGGTAATCCTTAATTTTAGATGAAAAAGTTAAGCTTTTAACACACGTCAAATTCCGTAAAACTGGAAACAAACAGATATCATCTAAAGATAATTGTCCATTACATGCATCTGGTGACACAATCAATAACTCAAGTTTATTTAATATAGCAGATACGGCAGACACTAATGAATCCGTTTGCATCAAACATTCATCAAACGATCCCATTTTTTTTGATTTACTATTAACAAAAGAATCGATAGCACTTTGTGTCGCAAACTCAGCTAAACCTAGTTTTATATAACGTGGACACACTAACTTATAATCATATTGTTGCAACTGTTTTATTAAATCTGTGATATCTGACGATCTAGGACCTGTTAAAATGGGTTTATCGCCATAATTGTTATCAACATAATCAACAATGTCTAAACTCTCAGGCATATAGCTACCATCATCTTTTTGTAAAATAGGCACCATTTTTTCACCAATCATACGCTCTGGCGATTGAAAATCATCACTCAATAATACCTGTTTTTCAACCGGTATATTTTTTAGACCAAAAATCATTCTAGCCCTAACACAAAAAGGGCAATGCTCATAAATATACAGTTTCATTTTCGCTTCCTTAAGCGTTCAACCGCCCATAATAAAAAAACTAACCCCAAAAATAATAAAAAAACAATACTTGAAGCATACAAAGCTTTGGGATAACCGATTCGTACAACATTAATAAAAGGGTATGGATATTGATTAGTATAATAACCTCGGACAAAAATATAAATGCCGTAAGATAGCATTGATAATATTGATCCTATAATGACATGAACGTTGATGCGTCTAAATGGCCCCCAAATCAGCCAACTTAATAAACCCAAAGCAGGTATAACAGCATGTAAACTTTCGTTAGTGATTTTCATTAATACATTAGGCGGGGTATGGATACCTCTTAACACTAAATTATACACAATAGCCGTTATAATCACACCAGCCAAACCATTTAAGCGAATAACTTTAAAACTATATCGATTACAATTAGGGTTAACAGATAACCACAAACAACTTAATGCCAGCATCAAATTTGATAACACCGTAAAAAAGCTATAATAATAAATTAATCGACCTATGGAAGATTCTGGTTGCCAAGGACGAAACTTTGTATGCCAATAAATATAAGTTTCCATGGCAATAATTGCGATAGCAAACAGTGCTATAAAAAGATTAATACTTCGCTTTAGCATAAAAAATAAATATAGATAAAACAGTACATCAGTATATACCAAACAGTATAAAAGCAAAAAGTTAACTGATTATTTTAAATTAATGCAAATAATTTAAAATAATCAGTTTTTAATATATAAATAAAATGCAATTCAACTAAAACATACTAACTAATGTCTACTGAGTGATATAAAAATAAATAGGTAATTAAATGATTAATCAATTGTTGTTTAAACTTGACGACAAATTTTTTCATCATAGTCGTTTATTTTATAATTTTTAACTATACCATAGCAGTATTTGTCCGATTTTTGAGTAAGACTCAATCTTTAGTTTTAATTTTCAGTGCGATATTTTATTAAATGTCTCATTTAATAAGTAATACATCCCTTTATAATGCTGTTCAAATTCTGCCAAATAAGTCGGGAGGATTAAAGGATATCATATTCTATAAGATGCCTTAACGTTATCACGGTAAAAATACAAATAAAAATCAAAAATTTGACATGGCTATATATATTACCTTAACGCTTAATCAGTGTTATTTTCTTGCAAATATGACACAACCGAAGCGGTAAGTGGTGTAAATACCCCAAACTTAGTACACAACTCACGTAGAAAATTAAGCTGCTTGTTTTAGTGTTTTATACTCAATCGGTGTCATGTTATTTAATGCCTCATGCGGTCTTTCGGTGTTATAAATCGTTAGCCATTCTTCGGTTATTTTCCTAGCTTGTGCTAAGTTGTTAAAAAGATATAAATCGAGTACTTCAGTACGATAGGTACGATTAAATCGTTCAATAAAGCCATTTTGATAAGGGCTACCGGGCTGGATATAATCAATGGTTATATCATGTGATTTAGCCCAGTTTATAAAGGTTTTTCCTGTAAATTCTGGCCCATTATCGACCCGTATTTTTAATGGATATCCATGATATTCGGCCAGTTTATCTAAGTAACGGGAAATCCTTCCTGCTGGTAAGCTTACTGCAATATCAATCCCTAACGCCTCACGATTAAAGTCATCGATAACATTGAATGTCCTAAAGCGACGTTGATTACGACTACTGTCACTCATAAAATCCATTGACCAACATTCACCTTGTTTATTGGGTGCTGATAGCCTTTCTGGGCTTCGTGGAGGAATGCGCTGTTTACGCTTTACCCTGAGATTAAGTTTCAACTCACAATACACCCGATACACCCGTTTATGATTCCATTTATAGCCGAGCTTTCTGATACGATTAAAGCATTTAGGAAAGCCCCAGCGCAAATGCCGGTCAGTGATAGCATTCAACACCGAAACAATCACCGAATCATCCGGTAACTTAGGTTGATAATAGTAAGCACAACGGCTTAAGCCAACAATGGCACAACTCATAGCAATAGTAACCGAATGATTTTGTTGTAGTTGCTGTGCCCACGTTTTACGTGCTTTTGTGGGCACTACAGCTTTTTTATGATTTCTTCCTGAAGCTGGGATTTTAAGCTCAGTTCGGCAAACATCTGTTTAAGCTTACGGTTTTCAGCCTCCAGCTCCTTTAAGCGTTTGATATCCGAAGTTTCCATTCCGCCGTATTTTTCCCGCCATTTATAAAAAGTTGAATTACCCATGCCATATTTACGGCAGAGTTCCTTGACAGGAATACCTGCTTCAGCTTCTTTTAAAATAGCGACGATTT